>JAUXBK010000101.1 GCA_030619405.1 Sedimenticola sp.
CAGATTTTTCCATTATTTGAGGCGAATATTGGGCATATTTAACGAAAATAATGGGGAAATCTGGCCAAATCCAGCTTTTCCGCAGTAGGCCCTCTATTCTCGGACAGCCTCCTAGTACTAACGTTTAAAGGGGGAGCCGGCCTGTAAGCCGGGTTCTGTCGAGAATGGTCATTCATCTGGGACGTGCGTCACCGCACGCCTCTAGCGGCCTACCCGGGGGCCGTGCGGACCACACGTTGCGGCGTCAGCCGGCTGCCCCCCTATTTGGCCTTGCTCCGGGTAGGGTTTACCCTGCCACTGCTGTTGCCAGCAGCGCGGTGCGCTCTTACCGCACCATTTCACCCTTACCCGCCACCGCTCGAAGGCGGCAAACAGGCGGTATATTTTCTGCGGCACTTTCCGTAGGCTTGCGCCCCCCAGGCATTACCTGGCACCCTGTCCTTTGGAGCCCGGACTTTCCTCCCTCCCACCTTAACGGTGGAAACGCGACCATCCGGCCGACTCCCTGGTTCATTAAGGTAAGGGCTGTCCAGCCCATATACAAGCCCCGTTGCCCCGCCCGGTCACAATTGTCTGCTGGTTCCCACGCTCTGCGTGGGAACCCAGTCCGGGGTTGGGGGATGAAACCAGACGGCGCAGGAGCACCGCGGGGTACGTTCCCACGCAGAGCGTGGGAACGATGGAATTCTTCGTGCTCTTCGTCTCCTTCGTCATTGCACCATGTTGCCAGATGGAGAATTACTATCCAATAAAATCGCTTATTGCATCAATACCTATTCACAGGTAGCATAAACGGTTTTCCCGTGTAATTTAGGTTTTTTCAGGGGCGGTCCAGGCGATTGCAGGGCTGCCTTTTGTTTTTCAGGGATGCACGGAGACGCAAAACCATGCCGCACGCATTGATGGCAACTTACCAACGACTTCCCGTCAGCTTCCAGCGCGGCGAAGGGGCCTGGCTGTGGGACAGCGAGGGGAAGCGCTATCTGGATGCCCTCTCCGGCATCGCCGTATGCGGGCTGGGTCATGCCCACCCCGCCGTCAGCGAGGCCCTCTGCCGGCAGGCCGGGGAACTGATCCACACCTCCAACCTGTACCGAATACCGCTGCAGGAACAGCTGGGGGATGCGCTCACCGAGGCAGCCCGGATGGAACGGGTATTCTTCTGCAACTCCGGGGCCGAGGCCAACGAGGCGGCGATCAAGCTGGCACGACTCCACGGCCACCGGAAGGGGATCGAAAAACCGGTCATCCTGGTAATGGAGGAGAGCTTTCACGGCCGCACCCTGGCCACCCTCTCCGCCACCGGCAACCGCAAGGTCCAGGCCGGGTTCGAGCCCCTGGTTCAGGGCTTTGCCCGGGTCCCGTTCGGTGATATCGAGAGCGTACGCGCAGTCGCCGAAAACAGCCCAAACATCGTGGCCGTTCTGGTGGAACCGATCCAGGGTGAAGGTGGTATCAACATCCCTCCAGAGCCCTATCTGCAACAATTGAGAGAGGTGTGTGACCAGCAGCAGTGGCTGCTGATGCTGGACGAGATCCAGACCGGCATGGGCCGTAGCGGCCGCATGTTCTCCCACCAGCACAACGCTATAGTCCCGGATGTCATGACCCTGGCCAAAGGCTTGGGCAACGGCGTACCCATTGGCGCCTGTCTGGCCTGTGGCGGCGCCGCAGAGGTGCTGGGAGCCGGCAGTCATGGATCCACCTTTGGCGGCAACCCACTGGCCTGCGCCGCCGGTCTGGCGGTGCTGAAGACCCTGGAGCAGGAACAGCTGTTATCCAGGGCGGAGGCCCTTGGTGCACGCCTGCTGAGCCGCTTTGCCGACGCCCTGGCAGGCGCAGCCGGGATCGAGGAGATTCGCGGCCAGGGACTGCTGATCGGAATCGAACTGGACCGCCCCTGCGCAACGTTGGTGACCCTGGCCCTGGAGCAGGGTCTGCTGATCAACGTGACGGCAGAACGCGTAGTCAGACTGCTGCCGCCACTCATTCTGACCGACAACGAGGCAGACCTGCTGGTGGAACAACTCTCTCACCTGCTGACGGATTTTCTCAACAGGTGATGGGGTCATCTTTCCATGGTCAGGAACGTTCATGAAATAACTTACGCATTCTGACGGGGCTTTTTGCCCCTGCTCAATCCATCTCTTATCCGCGTCAATCCGCGGCTATAGATTTTTATTCGTAATAGCACATTCTCCCCCTGCCCCCCCCCTTAAAATTTAGTTAATAATTGAAAAAACAGTGATGGACAACGACAACCCAGCCTCACCCAGACACTTTCTCTCCCTGCTGGATTTCTCCCCCCGGGAACTGAGGAGATTGATCGAGCGGGCGATCGAGCTCAAGGCGATGCTGGGCCGGGGCGAGAACTACAGCCCGCTCAGCGGTCGAACCCTCGGCATGATCTTCGAGAAATCCTCTACCCGGACCCGGGTCTCGTTCGAAGTGGGGATGACCCAGCTTGGCGGCCACGCCCTGTTTCTCTCGTCCCGGGACACCCAGCTGGGCCGGGGCGAGCCGATCGAGGACAGTGCCCGGGTGCTGTCACGGATGGTGGACTGCATCATAATCCGCACTTTCCAGCATGAGACGGTAGAGCGTTTCGCCAACCACTCCCGGGTACCGGTCATCAACGCACTGACCGACCTGCTCCACCCCTGCCAGCTGCTGGCGGATATGCAGACCTGGTTCGAGCACCGGGGAGACATCAGCGGCCGGCTGGTGACCTGGATCGGCGATGGCAACAACATGTGCCACTCCTATATCAATGCCGCGCGCCAGTTCGACTTCAGGCTGAACATCGCCTGCCCCGAGGGCTACGAGCCCGATGTCGCGATCCTGGAACCGGCCGGGGAGCGCTGCCGCATCATCCACGACCCCGTAGCCGCAGCGGAAGGGGCGGACCTGATCGTCACCGATGTCTGGGCCAGCATGGGCCAGGAGGAGGAGCAGGCCCGGCGTGAAGAAGCGTTCGCCGGTTACCAGGTAAACGACGCCATCATGGCCAGCGCCGCCAAACAGGCCCTGTTCATGCACTGCCTCCCGGCCCACCGGGGCGAAGAGGTGAGCGCAGCGGTCATCGATGGACCCCAGAGCATAGTCTGGGACGAGGCAGAAAACCGGCTGCACGCCCAGAAGGCGCTGCTGGAGATCCTGATGGGAAGCTGGCAGGCCTGACGGCCAGCAGAACTGTAGCGTTATCTAAGGGTCTGCTACTCCAAATAACTTCCACCTACTTGCATCCGGGCCGGGAAAAGGACAGGATAGGTACTCGTACCGGCGCCCACCCTTAAGCGAGCAACGAGGCTCGAAGATACCACGGGCGTCAGTTGTAATAACCGTCACAAAGCAGTATTCGCGTATGAACCCCACAGATCTGGATCCAGTCCGGGAGCACCTCGCCTCCCGCGTCATCGGACAACAAAAATTTATCGACAGCATGCTGGTCTGCCTGCTGAGTAACGGCCATCTGCTGGTGGAGGGCATGCCCGGCCTGGCCAAGACCACTGCGGTCAAGGTGCTTTCGGAATCGATCGAGGGTGACTTTCAGCGGGTCCAGTTCACCCCTGACCTGCTCCCTTCCGACTTGGTCGGCACCGACATCTACCGCCACGAAAAAGGCGAGTTCGAGTTCCGGCCCGGCCCCCTGTTCCATAACATCCTGCTGGCGGACGAGGTCAACCGGGCCCCGGCCAAGGTGCAGTCGGCGCTGCTGGAGGCGATGGGGGAATATCAGATCACCGTTGGTCAACGTACCTATCCGCTGCCGGATCTGTTCATGGTACTGGCGACCCAGAACCCGATCGAACAGGAGGGTACCTATCATCTGCCGGAGGCCCAGCTGGACCGCTTCCTGATGCAGGTATGGGTCGACTACCCATCCCGCGACGACGAACTGCTGATCCTGGAGCTGGACAGCCAGCAACAGAAGAGCCCTCCACCCGATCCAGCCCGGCGCCTCTCCCAGGCACATCTGTTCGCCATGCGGCGGGACGTGGCCAACGTCTTCCTGGACCCGAAACTGAACAGCTATATCGTCGACCTGGTGCAAGCCACACGTAACCCGGCGGCCTACGATGACACCCTCGCCCGCTGGTGTCGCTTCGGCGCCTCTCCACGCGCCTCTATTGCGCTGGCCCGTTGTGCCCGTGCCCAGGCCTGGCTCGAAGGGGAAGAGTTCGTATCACCCAGCCATATCCAGAAGGTGGCCCCTGAGATCCTGCGTCACAGGATACTGCTCACCTTCGAGGCGGAGGCGGAAGGGGTCACCAATGACAACTTTGTCGCACGTCTGCTGGACATGGTCGCCATTCCCTGAGCAGGTACTGAATAAATGGCGCTGTATCCCCGCCTGGATGACCTGCTGGAGCTGAGGCACCAGGCCCGTACCCTGGGCATGGCATCCCATCACCTGGTCAGCTCCAGTTTCACGGGTCTCTACGCCTCGGTTTTCCGCGGCACCGGCCTCGATTTCGAGGAGGTGCGGGAGTACCGGGAGGGGGACGATGTACGCAATATGGACTGGAAGGTCACCGCCCGCACCAACAGCCCCCACCTCAAGATGTTCCGGGAGGAACGGGAGCGCAGCGTGGTCCTCTGCGTAGACCAGGGCCCGCACATGAATTTCGGCACCCGGGGTACCTTCAAATCGATCCAGGCCGCCCGCTCCGCCGCTCTGCTGGGCTGGGCGGCAAGCAGCCTCAACGACCGGGTCGGTGGACTGCTGTTCGGCGATGCCACCACCGGGCCGAGACACTTCCGCCCCACCAAGGACCGGCGTGCCCTGTGGCGCCTGTTGAAGGCGCTCACTACGCCCAGCGAAGGGGGTGAGCCCACCCAGGATCCCCTGCTTGGCACCCTGCAGCAGGCGGACAAGGGGACCACCACCGGCAGCCTCATCTTCGTCATCGCCGACCTGAACCGGGAGGTGACCACCCTGGAGTCGACCCTCGGCCGGCTGTGCCAGCGTCACACCCTGGTGCTGGTGCCAGTGGACGACCTGGCGGACCGGGAACTCCCGGACATGGGCCAGGCCACCTTCACCGACTCCGAAGGGAATCTGGTGGAGATCGATACCACCGACGCCAAGGGGCGCAAGATCTACCGGGAGGAGTGGATACACCACCGCCAGGAGCTGACCGGGGTGGCCAACCGTTTCGGTATCCCACTGATCCCGGTGGAGACGGATCAGGACGTCCACAGCTCACTGATGCGCGGCATGCGCTTCAGCGGCCGCACCAGGATCCTGCGCTGATGCCGGTACAGCTGAGAGACATCCATGGGCTCGACCCCATCTCCTGGTGGCCACCGGCCATGGGGGTGTGGGTGGGGCTGCTGCTGGGCATACTGCTGCTGTTGCTGCTGGCAGTGATCGTCCGTTACCTGATCCTCTATCCACCGGGCAGCTGGCGCAGTGCCGCCAGGGCCGCGGTGCGGGCGCTGCAGCGCAAACGCCATCAACTGACACCCAAGGAGACTGCCAGCCGGTTATCCGAGCTGCTGCGCCGTATCGCCATGGCCCGCTTCGGGCGGGAGGGACTGGCCAGCCTGACCGGCAGAGAGTGGCTCGAGCGGCTGCAGCTGTCCGATTCCAGCGGGTTTCCCTGGGAAGAGAAAGGAGAGATCCTGATCACTCTCCCGTATGCCCCGGATGACCAGCAGGTAAAACCCGGCCAGATCGATGAACTGATCGAGGCCACCCTGGACCTGATCGGCAGCAGCCGTGAAGATGCCCGGCGACAGCAACGACGCTGGCTGAGGGGGGACGATGTTTGAGTTTTACTGGCCCTGGATGGGCATGCTGCTGCTGGCACCACTGCTGGTCCATATGCTGTGGCCCCGCTTCCACCGCCCCGGAGAGGAGCAACCACTGGAGGGACGCCGCACCACCCTGCTGCACCCCGCTATTCAAAGGCTGGAAAAGAGTTTTCACGGCAAGCGCCCGGGTACCGCAATCGCCAGCCGGCTCCACGCCATCCTGCTGGGGCTGCTCTGGGTCACCCTCACCCTGGCGGCCATGCGCCCCCAGTGGCTGGAACCCTTTACCGAGACAAAGACCGAGGGCTACGACCTAATGCTGGCGGTAGACACCTCCCGCTCCATGACCGCCCGCGATTTCAGCCGCGACGCACGCCCCGTCAGCCGTATGCAGGTTGTCAGGGGCGTCATGGGCCGCTTCATCGAAAAACGGGCCGGCGACCGGGTCGGCCTGATCGTGTTCGGCAACCAGGCCTTCGTGCTCTCCCCCCTCACCTTCGACCTGCGGGCGGTACGCGGGATTCTGGATGACGTGGACCCGGGTATGGCCGGCAATGCCACCGCCATGGGGGATGCCATCGGTCTGGCAGTGAAAAAATTGAGAGAGCGCCCTGAAGGTTCCCGGGTGCTGCTGCTGATCACCGACGGTGAGAGCACCGCGGGACTGATCCCGCCCCTGAAGGCAGCCCGTCTGGCGGCCCGGGAGGGAGTGCGGATCTACGCCATCGGCGTCGGCAGCAACAAGCAGGAGGTGATGGTCCGGGGCGTGGATGGCCAATACCGCTCCGAAACGGATATCGGCCTGGATGAAGCGACCCTGAAACAGCTGTCGGAGCTGACCGGCGGCGCCTATTTCCGCGCCACCAACACCCGCGCCCTGGAGGAGATCTCGCAACGCATCAGCACCCTGGAGAAGAGCGAGGCGAAAAGCCACACCGTGCTCATTCCCCGGCCCCTCTACCGCTGGCCCCTTGGCGCCACCCTGCTGGTACTGCTGGCACTGGGCCTGTTCCCCGAGGGACGTATCCGCCTCCCGGAGAGGAGGGATGCCAATGCCTGACACCGGTTTCCACTTTGCCTCCCCCTGGTGGCTGCTCGGACTGCTGCTGATCCTGCCGGTTGGCGCCTGGCTGCGCCGCAGTATGGTCTACGGCAACATCGCTCGCATCAACCGCTATGCGGACGCCCACCTGCTGCCCCATCTGACCGGCAGCCGGGAACTCGAACCCCGGGAGCGCTGGCGCCGTTTCGGCCGCTGGGCACTGCTCTGGTCACTGCTGGTGGTCGCCATGGCAGGCCCACGCTGGGACTACTCGGAGGTACAACTGTTCACTCCTGGCTCCGACCTGGTGGTACTGCTCGACATCTCCCGCTCCATGGACGTGGCGGATGTCAGACCCTCCCGTCTGAACAGGGCCAAACAGGAGCTAGAAGACCTGATCAACCAGAACCAGGGGATGGTGCGTATCGGCCTCATCGCCTTTGCCTCGGTAGCCCATGTGGTGGCGCCCATCACCGATGACGGCCAGACAATCCGAGCAATACTGCCGGCCATCGACAGCAACCTGGTGCGGCTTCAGGGCAGTCGCCTGGGTCAGGCGCTGGAGCGGGCCCAAAGCCTGTTTGCGGGACAGCCGGAGAAGACTCAGCACAGCCTGCTGCTGATCTCCGACGGGGATTTCGCCGACAACCGCAAGGCGCTGGAGAAACAGATCCGGCAACTGGCGGAAGGTGACGTGCGCCTGCACATCCTGGGTGTGGGTACCACCGATGGTGGACCGGTCCCGGGTCACGTCGGCAGGTTCCTCACTGACAGCCGCAACCGGCCGGTGGAATCCCGACTCGAAGTGGAGGAGCTGGAGCGCCTGGCCAAACTGGGAAACGGCGCCTACCTGAGCGCCGACTACCGGGATCAGGATACCGGCCAGATCCTGGAACTGGCGGTAATCGGCGGCAATGCCCTCTCTTCCGAGGAGGAACAGGTCCGGGTCTGGAAAGAACGCTTCTACTGGCTGGTGCTGACGGTCATGCTGTTGCTGCTGACCACATTCCGGAGGCATCTGCCGGCGCCGCGGGGAGGAACAAAGTGAGACAGAAATTCCATACCTGGTTGCCAATCCTCGCCATACTTTTACTGAGCGGCGCCGACAGCGCCGCAGCCAACTGGTTGGAAAACAGTGAACAGACCGGTAAACGCCTGTTCGACCAAGGGGCCTACCTGGAGGCCGCCACCACCTTCAAAGACGACTACCACCGGGGTGTCGCCCTCTATCGCGCCGAAGAGTATACCGCTGCCGCTAAAGCGTTCGAGCGGGTCGACCGGGAGTCAGTGAAACGGGATGCCCTGTATAATCTGGGCAACTCCCGTTTCCAGCAGGGGGATTTCGAAGGCGCCATCCTGGCCTATGAAGAGGTGCTGGAGCAGGACCCCGGCCACGAGGATGCCCGTCACAACGAGGGGCTGGCCAGGGCGATGCTGGCCGAGACCGACCCGGAGGCCCTGACCCGTCTGGAAGAAGCGAAGAAGGAAAAAGAAGAAAAGAAGGAAGAGGAAGAGCAACAGTCCGAACAACAGGAATCGGAGGAGCAGGAATCCGAGTCCGGCGAACAGGAGCAGGAGCAGGAGTCCGAGTCCGGCGAGCAGGAGCAGGAGCAGGAATCCGAGTCCGGCGAACAGGAGCAGGAGCAGGAATCCGAGTCCGGCGAGCAGGAGCAGGAGCAGGAATCCGAGTCCGGCGAACAGGAGCAGGAGCAGGAATCCGAGTCCGGCGAACAGGAGCAGGATTCCCAATCCGGCGACCAGGAGTCGGATGAGCAGCAGTCTGAAGGCGACTCCCAATCCGAACAGCAGGGCAAGAGCGAAGGGGATTCCGATAGCGAAGGCAAATCCGAGGACCAGCAGCAGGGAGAGTCCGGCGACGAAAAGTCGGAGCAGCGGGATCCGCAGCAGGAAGGTGAGGAGAAGCCAGAGAGCGAACAGAAGGGCGAAGGCGGTGACCAGGAGAAAAAACCTGAGAGCGAAGGTGATCAGGAGCAGCAACCCGACCAGGGGGACACGGGGGATCCGTCAGAGCAGGAACAGGGAGAAGAGGGCGAAGAATGGGACAGCGATCAGCAGACGGGCGGTGCTGACCAGGAGGAGATGGAGCAGGCCGGCGGGGCTGATCAGGAAGAGATGGAGCAAGCCGGCGGTGCTGATCAGGAAGAGATGGAGCAGACCGGCGGTGCTGACCAGGAAGAGATGGAGCAAGCCGGCGGTGCTGATCAGGAAGAGATGGAGCAGACCGGCGGTGCTGACCAGGAAGAGATGGAGCA
>JAUXBK010000228.1 GCA_030619405.1 Sedimenticola sp.
AAAAGATCCGGATGTGTGGGCCTATATGTTGAAGTTTCTGGCGAACAAGCATCTGGGCATCCCGGCCTTGCCACTGCAGGAACTGGGAGAACAGCTCTCCGACATCCACCCCCGTTCGGATCGTGCCGTCATGCGAAATCTGATGCGGGAGCTGGAAGCATCACTCTATAGCAATGGAAAGATCGATTTCGAAGTATGGAAAGCGCGTTTCCGGGAACAGCTCAAACCGGGCTGGTTCCCCTTCTCAGAGGGAAGAACAGCACCCGGCAGGGCATCCCGTCACCCACTCCCGGAGCTGAATCCGGACGCGTCCAGAGGCTGAGAGTCAGAAGCCAGAAGCGTAGTTTGGGCGGAGCCTGATCGGAGTTCCGGGGGAACGGTGCTCTTGCCCCCTTTACATCATCGTAGGATGGGCAAAGCGCAGCGTGCCCATCAATATCCACGCCGCCTATCCCGGTGATGGGCACGGCGCTTCGCGCCTTTGCCCATCCTACGCAACTAACTAATCCTCCGGGTCATCCAGACGGAAACCCACCTTCAGCACTACCTGCCAGTGGGCCACCTTACCATCCACGATGTGGCCCCGGGTCTCCTGTACCTCGAACCACTCCATGTTGTGGATGCTTTCTGAGGCCCGGGCTATGGCATTCTCGATCGCCTTGTCACTACCCTCGGTCGAGGAGCCTGCCAGCTCCACTTTCTTGTAGATATGCGCACTCATTCAGTTTCACTCCTGTTGGGCACCACCACGATTTGAGCAATCGCGATCAATACTATAATGTGGAACACCATCTTAGCAGGAATGAAAAGGTGTACAGTATGGACATCGATCTTGCGGACGTCACCCAGACACTGGATGAGGAGGGATTACAGAAGCTGGAGCAGCGATTCCGCCAGCGGGAGGGGGGTCGTGTCAGCCCATATCAACCGGGACAAATCCTACTTGATCCTGCTGAATACAATCCGAAAAAAACCCACTCCCGAGACCTCCTGGCCATACTCTGGTACCTGAACCTGCATGGTGAGCTGGTCGGGCTCTGAGGTCCGTGGAAATAATAATAAAATGTCTGCTGAACCCATGAACGATTACAAAAGCCCGTACCAGAAAATAAGCCCCGACATCACCTGTATCGAGACTAACTATCAGCGGGTCGGGCTCGCCTGCTGCTACCTGCTCCAGGAGGGGGACAGCGCTGCCCTGATCGATACCGGCACCCCGCATACGATACCGACGATCATGGCGCTTCTGCAACAGCGCGGCCTGCGACCCGAGCAGGTGCAGTATGTGATTCCGACCCATGTCCACCTGGATCACGCCGGCGGCGCCGGTCAGCTGATGCAACAGCTCCCGGAAGCCCGACTGGTGGTACACCCATTCGGCGCCCGTCATATGATCGACCCTGCCCGACTCGCAGCCGGCGCCACCGCTGTCTATGGTGAAGAGCAGTTCGCGCGGGATTTCGGGGTCCTGGAACCGATAGATCCCGGGCGGGTGATCGAGGCGGAGGATGGACTGACCCTCGACCTGAATGGCCGGCAGCTGCACTGCCTGGACACACCCGGGCATGCCCGACACCACATCTGCATCTGGGACCAGCAGAGCAGGGGGTTTTTTACCGGGGACACATTTGGTATCGCCTATCAGGAGCTGACCACTGCCAGGGGCCCTTTCATGCTGCTGCCCTCGACCCCCGTCCAGTTCGATCCGCTCGCCTGGCACAACACCCTCGCCCGTCTGATGGCGTTCGAACCGGAGCGAATGTATCTGACGCACTACTGTGCCGTAGAGCACCCGGCGGCCTTGGTGGATTCACTGCACCAGGCAATCGATGCCTATGTGGAGATCGCCCACGCCTGCAGCACAGCAGAGCCACGCTTACCACTACTCAGGCAGCGCCTGCGGGAACTCTACCTGGAGCAACTGCGCCAGCATGGGTGCGTCCTGCCAGAGAAAGAGATCGACCGGCTGCTGGCGCTGGATACCGAACTGTGCGCCCAGGGACTGGATGTGTGGCTTAGTAAAACAGTGTAACTCTATGCTCAGTGGTCAAATCTGTATCACTGATGCTTGTTCCAGGACTGGAACCCAAACCATAATGTATCTGAGTCGTTGCCACTTCACTCCAGCGAAACTGTGCGGTATATTTGTGGAGCACAGGCTTTCTAGCCGAACTTGGCCTGAGTGATGGCGAAACTTCCCTGCTGCGCACTTGGTGGTGGCGCCTACTCGGGTCGTAGCCGTCTCCGCTGAAACGAAAAGAGCCCCGCAGCGGCGGCCGCTGCGGGGCTCCCAAGGCCCGGGAAGGCAGTGGATCTCAGGCCTTGCGCGCCCCCCTGCGCCGGTAGCCGAGTCCGGCCAGGCCAAGACCCAGCAGCGCCAGGGTGGTGGGCTCGGGGACGCTACCACCATCGTCAGCCAGTCCGGCGACGCCAACGGTAAAGCCGTGCCAGTTCTCGGTGGTGTCGGTGAAGATTATCGAGTCGAACTCACCCGTCAGGCGGATGATCCCGTGCAGTTCACCGCTGCCGAAGAAACCGGTGTTGTCCGCGTTGGGAATGAAACTGCCGAGTCCCCAGAAACCTCGACCGGAGCTGATGAAATCGAGGACATCGTCGCCGAAGTCGACCACGTTCCCATTCCAGCTGGTCAGCGCCAGATAGGGGTCCAGAACCGTCTCTGAGAAGGTGATGGTCTTGGAGCCACCTACATTCAGGGCGACGAGTTCGGCGGCCGGAGGGGCGTTTTCGACCACGCCGGAGGTGTAGGGTGCGGGTGTTCCTTCGGTCCAATAGTTGGTGCCGGAACCCGTCTGCACGAAGGAGTAGGCGCCGCTGTAGGTGACGCCTACGGTGCCGTCCGCGGTAGTGATCTGACCATTTGCGCCAGAAGCCGTTGTCCCTGTCCAGTCGGCCCAGGAGACCACAATAGCACTGGCCTGTGCGGAAATGCCAAGACCCAGCAGCAGCGCCGCAACTTTCAAAGATTTCGATTTCATACCCAATTCCTCTTGACCTGGTGATAAAAAGTTTATCTGCTGCAAATTCTTTTGCAAAAACAGTGCCATTTTTTCAACATATTGTTTTTCATTTAAAAATAATATTTTTCGGCGTGGCGGGAGATTGTTATTGTAAAAATAACTGACGGTTATGGGGGTCAGGTCTTGTATTACGGCAAGCAGGCCGGTAACTTTTCCCTATAGTTAAGAGCACGTAGAACCGAATATCCCGGTGCATTTTATCATGCGACCTTGAGATGCGACCCAAGAGTGGGTGATTACACCATGAAGAAAATTGCAAAACACTTTGGCGCCCACTATCTCGATTGTGAACGGTGTTGTACAGTTATTTGAAGAAAATGCTTGATTGCAAGACCCGACCCAATTTTTGTTGCTCTTGATCCTGCTTTTAAGTCCTCGGTCCTCGATCCTTGGTCCTGTCTTTCCTGCTTTTATCCGGTACCGGATCATACCCCCCCTCGTGAAACGGGTGGCAGCGGGAGACCCTTTTTGCCCCCATCCAGAGACCACGCAGAGACCCGAACCGCTCTATCGCCTCCTGGGTGTAGGCGGAGCAACTGGGGTAATAACGGCAGTTGTTACCCAGGAACGGGCTGATCAGCAACGCGTAACCCCGGATTATAAGCATCAGCAGGCGCTTCATGGCTCGTCCCCCATTCCCTGTTTCCCGCTGCAGCGGGCACAGCGCCCCGTCACCTCGACCACCTGCGAGCAGGGCTGAA
>JAUXBK010000175.1 GCA_030619405.1 Sedimenticola sp.
AAGGTCTCCGCCATTGTCACGGGTGAGGAGTACCAGATCGACGTGGGGCAGATCGTAGGCGTCAGCCCGGCGGTCACTCAGCTCTGCAAGACCATTGGCAGTGTCGCCACCAGCCACACCAATGTTTTGATCACCGGCGAGAGTGGAACCGGAAAAGAGGTGGTAGCGCGGGCGATCCATTTCCACTCGGGTAGGAACGGGCTGTTTCTCCCGATCAATTGCTCCTCCATCGTGGAAAACCTGCTGGAGAGTGATCTGTTCGGCCACGAGAAAGGGAGTTTTACCGGGGCGGAACGGCGCAAGGAGGGGAAGTTCGAGCTGGCGGCCGATGGCACCCTGTTTCTGGACGAACTGGGGGAGCTGCCGTTCGCGCTCCAGGCTAAGCTGCTGCGGGTGCTGCAGGAGGGGACCTTCGAACGGGTCGGAGGCACCCGGATGCTGCATACTTCGGCGCGGGTGGTGGCGGCGACTAACCGGGACCTGGATCTGATGGTGAAGGAGGGGCGCTTTCGGGAAGACCTCTTCTACCGCCTCAACGTGGTCAACATTCATATTCCGCCGTTGCGGGGGCGGATGGAGGATCTGCCGCTGCTGACTGAGCACCTGCTGAAGAAGATCAACATGCGCCTGCACAGCTCCGTTCATTATCTCACGGAATCCGTCTGGAACCGGTTGCGCGAATACCCGTGGCCAGGCAACGTCCGGGAGCTGGACAACATCCTGACCCGCGCGGTGGTGCTCTGCAGGGACGATACCATCACCCCCGACCTCCTCGGCATATCCCTGGAAGGGGCGCTCGGCGAGGAGGATGGGCCAGCAGAGGATGATGAAGGGAAGACGGAACTGATCAGCCTGGAAGAGCTGGAATCACGCCACGTACAGAAAATCCTGGAACATACCCGTTGGCACAAGGGTAAGGCATGCGAGATCCTGGGCATCTCCAGGCCGGCACTGGAGAGAAAGATCATCAAATACGGTTTCAACGTAACCGTTCAGTCCCCCTCCTCAAATCCCCTCTCCCTCAGGGAGAGGGTTAGGGTGAGGGGTTCAAAACGGCAGGGGGACTGAACGGTTACGTTTCAACCAATAGTACGGTCAGCATCGGGTTCCACTTTTAGGCAGTAACCGAAGCCGCGAACCGTGTGCAGCAGAAGGTGCGAAGCCCTTGTCGATATTGCTGCGCATATGGAGGGGTGTGCGCATTACTTCGACGAGGGATCATCGGTGTCTATCAGGTTCTGGTTGGTCATAAAAATTTCAGCGACATGCTCATAGAGCAGCAGCGCTGGGATGTGCTCACCGCCGCTGACCACCGCCGCGCTGACCGGTGAGCACGGGGAGGCAGGGCATGGCGACCACGAGGGCTACGATGCCTCCACCCTAGCCAGGGCGATTACCCAAGGGATCGATGCCGGTGGGGCCGAGCTCGACAGCACGATGCCGCGTTGGCAGATGAGCCGCCAGGATCTCGGTGCGCTGGTGGACTATCTGCTGGGTATTGAAGTTCAGCGCGGTGGCGAGCATTCGGGTGACCATTGACTATTTTTTGCTGATCACATCCAGCCCGACCCCGGCACAGGCCTCGTCTAAATGCCCACCGGGAGCACCGCCCACACCGATTCCACCGACGTTTTTTTTGTCTATCGAAATAGGAAGGCCACCCCCCAGTATGACGAGGCGTTCGTCCATGTCTCTGAGGCCCGCCAGGAAGGGTTTTTCTCCGATCATCTTGGCAAAGTCTACTGTGGGCCTGCCCATGCTTGCAGAAGTAAATGCTTTTCCCTGACGGCTATTAACCGTATGCGGGCCTGCCAAAGGGTGGCGTACAAACGCCAACAAATTACCGCCCCGGTCAACAACGGCGACACTCACACGATAGCCGTCCTCTGTGCACTTCTTCATGGCGACTGTAGCGGCCTTCAATGCAGTTTCCAGCGGTAAATAGGCGTGTTGAGGCAGTGAGGCGGCCTGGGTAGCAAGCGCTGTAATCAACAAGGTACCCAAAGTAATGGATTTCAGGAGGTAATTGCTCTTGAATCGGTTAATAGGGTTCATCTCTTTATCTCCTTTCAGATTAACCTGCAAATAAAAAATAGTATTCAAGTGTCGGAATTTGCTTTCGCTATGCGAAGCGGAATTACTCGCACCTTCGCTCTCGCATCATATGCAGACAGCGCTGCCACAGACTGGTGTCTCGTCCGATCTTGAATAACCACTTTAAAACGTGGCCTATTCCGTGTGTGCTCGGTAGAACCATGCAAATCCTGAACATTCAGTGATCTGAACAAACAACAATCCGGCCCATCAGCAACGGTGGAAATGGGTATACTGTCACCTGATTTACGGTGTTCTACTGGTATGATGGACCATTCTCCTACGCGCTGGCAGGGGAGATCGGACGCTCCGGCCTGGCGAGTCTGGCCGAGGCGGTATACCGGCAGATCGCCATTTGACAAGCGATTTCATTGTTCCCCATCCGATAAGGAGAAAACTACAACATGAAGACCATCACTCTGAATACCTGCTCCCTGGTCCTGGGGCTGGCCCTTGGCGGCGGCGCCAGCGCCGGTAACACCGTCCCTCCGGCGCCAAACGGCATCGAACTGCCCGCAGGTTATAAGGACTGGCGAGTCATCGGCGTCTCCCACCGTACTGACAACAACAGCCTGCGGGTGATCCTCGGCAACGATCGCGCCATCGAGGCCGCTCGTGCGGGTGAGACCAATCCCTGGCCGGACGGGGCCATCCTGGCCAAGATCGTGCTCAAGGATTCGATACACGAGCACTGGAAGACCGCCACCGTCCCCGGCAAGTTCGTGCATGCCGAGTTTATGCGCAAGGACAGCACCAAATACGCAGCGACCGGCGGTTGGGGCTACGCCCGCTGGCTGGGCCAGGCACAGACGCCCTACGGCAAGGATGCCGATTTCGCCCAGGAATGCTATGGCTGCCATACACCGGTGAAGGATAACGACTATGTGTTCACGCGACCTATTCCGTTTCCCTGATCACCATTAGGAGACTATTTACATGTACAAATCCAGACTTTCACGATTCTCGCTTACGCTGCCCGTAATGCTCCTTCTGGCAGCCTGTGTTTCGGCCTCGGTGATGGCCGCGGGCGACCTCACCAGTCAAGACCCCGTCGAGGTCACCGTACAGCTCGGCGACGAAAAGAACGCACTGCGCTTCGTTCCCGACCGGCTCGAACTGGAGACCGGCAAGCTTTACAAGTTGGTGCTGCACAACGAGAGCCCGCAAAAACACTACTTCTCATCGGACAGCTTCTCCCGCGCGGTGTTCACCCGCAAGGTTCAGGTCCGGGACAAGGAGGGCACCAGTATCGCCGAGGTGAAAGGCACCATTCGCGAGATCGAGGTCTATCCGGGACAAAAGGCTGAGTGGTGGCTGGTGCCGGTGAAATCCGGCATCTTCGACGACCTCAAGTGCACCATCAAGGGCCATGCCGAACATGGAATGGTGGGTAGCATCGTTGTTCGATAACGCGCCTTAAAAGAGGCAAATTCATGAAATTGCCGAGGTGTTTCCCTATGCCCGGGTCAACTTAAAGAAGCCGCGAGCCAAGGACGGTCTCGTGGCTAACCGATCCGGCTCTTCGGATAGGGATCCGCCTTTATGGAGGTTAGAATACTATCGGCTACTCGATCTGATGAAGCGAACTCCGTGCAATTGAGCCTGCCCTTCAAAAGTAATCAAGGCTGCTCATGAATCCATGATCCCCCCTGAATCACTCTCCGTTTCATTGACCTCCTTCACCCTCATCGGCCTGGCGGAGATCGGTGACAAGAGCCAACTCGTATGCATGGCCCTGGCGGCCCGTCACCGTCATTGGCCGGTGCTATTGGGTGCGGCAACGGCATTTCTCGTGCTTAATACCCTGGCAGTGATATTTGGGGCTGGCGTTGCCGCTTGGGTGCCGGAGCGGGTGACTGCCGCCATAGTGGCGCTACTGTTCGGGGCTTTCGGTATTCACGCATTGTACGCCCGGGATGATGAAGAATCTGAAGAGGTTGTAGAGCGATCCGACCACGGCATTTTCTTCACCACTCTGTTGTTGATCCTGGTGGCTGAATTTGGCGACAAGACACAGATCGCGGTAGCGGGCTTGGCAGGGAGTATAGCCCCGTTGCCGGTATGGATAGGCGCGACCACCGCATTGATAATGGTCTCTGCGCTCGGAGTCTGGGCAGGACGCACGGTATTACAACGCCTGCCGCTCCATTGGCTGCACCGGGTAGGTGGGGGGATTTTTCTGGTGTTTGCGTTGGTGGCCGGTTGGCGTGCGCTTGCATCAATGCCATTAACTTAGGAGTCGTTCAGAAACATTTCGGTGGGCACAAACAACGCAAGCCCTAAGTTAACGGCAATCATCCATACGCTCGACGATCGGACAACCCGTGTCGGTACCCTGGCACAGGTTGATCAGCAGCTGAAGCTCATTCCTCAGGGTCATGATCTCTTTTAACCTGGCCTCGGTCTCCTGAAGCTTTTGCTGGGTGAGCCGTCTGACATCCTCTTTGGCATGCAAAGGGTCCTCGCGCATCCTCAGCAGCTGGGCGATCTCCTCCAGAGAAAATCCCATGGCCTGGGCACGACGGATGAATCGCAGTCGGGACAGGTCAGGTGACGAGTAGCGGCGCTGGCCCGACGCTGTGCGCCGCACCGGTGGTAGCAGGCCTATCTTTTCATAGTAGCGCAGGGTGTCGATGCTGATACTCAGCTGGCTGGAAACCCGGCCGATGGAGTGGGAGGGGAGATCAGGCATCCGTTGATCCCCCGGCTTCACTAATCAGTTCCCGCAAATGCTTTCGGTCCGGGGTGCCGGTATACGCCAGCCGACCGCCAATGACGATGGCCGGTGTCGCCAGCACGACCAGTTCCACTGCATAGTCTAGTTCCTCCACCACATCCACCAGTCGCCAGTCGATAGGTGCCGACCCGGGTGCAGGAGACCCTGCGTGCCCTGGGCTTTTCCATCCGCGATCCGCGCCGGGTGGAGGCCTTCGAAGAGCAGGTCCGGGAGGAGCGGCAGGAACGAACTGATCTGATCATGGCGGCCACGGCGGCCATCACCCTGTTTCTGGCCATGTCGGCCATGTGGCTGGACCTGTGGCAGATGCGGAACTGGCACGCCTGGACCGCCTGGGGCATCGCCACCTTCGTCTTTTGCTGGAACGGCCGGCGCATCATACGCAAGGCCTGGGGTGCCGCCCGGCGGGGTATCACCAACCAACATGTGCTGCTCAGCGTGGGCGGCATCGGTGCCTACATCGGTGGGGTACTGGGGGCGCCGGTGCCGTTCCTCGGCTGGTATGGCTTCGTCGGTTTTCCGGCCGTCGATTTCTTCGGGGTGGTGGTGTTCCTGACCACCTACCATCTGTTGTCCGGCTATGTCTCCTACCGGGTCAGGGCCCGCGCCTCGGAGAGTGTGCGCAAGCTGCTGGAGATGCAGCCGCCGACCGCCCGGGTGATACGCGACGGTCAGGAACAGGAGATACCCATCGAACAGGTGGTGGTAGGCGACCGGGTACGAATCCGCCCCGGAGAGCGGGTGCCGGTGGATGGCCGGGTGGTGGAAGGCCAGAGTGTGATCGACGAATCCCTGGTGACGGGTGAGCCGATCCCCACGGACAAGGGCGTCGGTGATGAGGTGATCGGTGGCAGCATCAATCAGGCCGGCACCCTGCTGGTGGAAGTGATGCGCACCGGCGAAGAGAGCTTTCTCTA
>JAUXBK010000131.1 GCA_030619405.1 Sedimenticola sp.
AATCCCCTCTCCCTCAGGGAGACGACTCCATGGATGGAGGAGGTAGAGCGACGCAGGATGCCAAAGCCGAGGGTTAGGGTGAGGGGTTCAAAACGGCAGGGGGAGTGAACGGTTACGCCTTAGGCGGTATCCACAGTGCCCTACGGGGGGGATGTCGACTTATGACAGATATTCGTCATGACGATTACTCCGGTTCTCCTCCACCAGACGTTCAGCCTCCTAGGGCCGCCGGGCGCAGACCTGATCGAAGAGCGCCTCCAGCCGGGCATCGACACCACGCAGCCGGTCGATCACCAGTCGGGCCCAGTCGAAGTAGGCCTGGCGCCGCTGCAACGACCACCCGGTCGGCGGGGACTCCACAATATCGCGAAGGTTGGCGATCTTGTCCGCCAGCTTGACTCGTTTCGCCTCCACGCTGGCCCGGGCGGCGTTCTCGATCTGCATTCGTTTTCGCTCAGGCTTGATCAGGGCATTGTCATCGGTCACCTCCAGAACGATGTCACAGATCCGCCTTCCGAACAGCGCCTGCAACTCTTCCGGGGTGGTCTCTGTGTCTTCGATGGTATCGTGCAGCAGGGCGGCGCAAAGGGTATCCCTGTCCGTGACACCCGCTTCGTTCACCAGGATATCGGCCAGCGTGATGGGGTGGTTGATATAGGGCGAGGCCTGCTGGTCCTTCCGCCGCTGATCCCGGTGCTTGCCGGCAGCGAACGAGAGTGCCTTCAGGAACAGATTCAGATCCATCACGGTTGCATCGGTCTCCATCACGCCTCCTGCTTCTCACCCGGCAGATTAGAAAAAAGTAACCATTCACGGGATCATAAAGACATTTAGCCGCGGATTAACGCGGACCAAACACGGATTGATTTGATAATACAAACCTCTTGAACTCTCCTTTTTGAGCGCCGTAGCCTATGAGCTGCTCGATCTCCACCCTAGTACCATAACAACATCCGCGTGTAATCCGCGTCAATCCGCGGCCATTTTTTGTTCGTGAACGCATACAAAAAAAACCCCGCTTCGATCGCGGGGTCCCAAGAGCACAACGTTTCTATTATTAACCGGATTCAATCACTCTGCAGCCGGCTGCCGGATCAGCCATGCCATACTGCTCTCCCGTTCACATCGCCGCACAACAATGCTCGACAGGAACTTATAGATTAAAATACTGGATCAGGCCCAGCCGTAGACCACCATCCGATAGGAATCCGGGTCTGCTTCCCGCATTCCGGCCAGCGCCTCTCCATAACGTGCCGACAGTACCTCACTCATCTGCTCATCGATCTTTTCCGGGTCTTCGAAGAACTCCTGATAATCCAATCCTTCCGGATATTCTCTGACCGTCGCTTCCGCCTTTGCACGCTGCAGATCAAACATGGTTTTGCCCTCCACTGTCGTGACTAGAGATAGAGCAATTCATGTGCCATAATTCCCGAATCATATGTCATTCAATGAGTTAGACGGAAAAAGGAATATTCGGACTAAGAATACCCTTCTGGAGTGTCAATTATCCTGACATCGGACAGGCTCCTAGACTCCCAGGTAACGGGATTTTAGTGTCGGATCTCTGACCATTGCCCCGCTGTTGCCTGACCACACCACCTGCCCCCGCTCCATGATGTAGTGACGGTCTGCGATCCGCATCAGTGCATCCAGATTCTTGTCGATCACCAGTATCGACTCCCCCCGCGCTTTCAGAAGCTTCAGGCCATCCCAGATCTCTTCCCTGACTATCGGCGCCAGCCCCTCGGTCGCCTCATCCAGGATCAGTATCTTGGGATTGGTCATCAGCGCCCGGGCGATGGCCAGCATCTGCTGCTCTCCCCCGGACAGCTGGTTACCGTAGTGATCGAGCCGCTCGGCCAGACGGGGAAAGATAGAGAAGACCCGATCCAGGGTATAGGGATCGCGGGTTCCAAAACGGTTGGCGGCGGTGACCAGCAGGTTTTCCAGCAGGGTCAGATTGGGGAAGATTTGGCGGCCCTCCGGGACCAGCCCAAATCCCAGGCGGGCGATGGCATAACTGGGCAACCCCTGAATCTCCCTCCCCTCGAATTTGATGCTGCCGCGGGTTGCTGGCGTCATTCCCATGATAGAACGCACGGTGGTGGTCTTGCCCATGCCGTTGCGTCCCAGCAGGGTGACCACTTCACCTTCGTTCAGTGCCATATCGACACCGAACAGCGCCTGGCTGGAACCGTAAAAGGTCTCCACACCCCGCAGCAGCAGCTTCACTCTCCTCCCCCGAGGTACGCACGCTGTACATCCGGGTTGGCCCGGATCTCCGATGGGGTTCCGGTGGCGATCACCTCCCCATAGATCAGCACCGTTATCCGGTCGGCCAGGGCGAAGATCACGTCCATGTCATGCTCCACCAGCAGGATGGAAAGAGTGCCTTTGAGACTCCGGGTCAGTTCGGACAGTTGGGCCGTGCCCCCAGGCCCCATACCGGCCATCGGCTCATCCAGCAGCAGCAGTTTGGGCCGGCCCGCCAGGGCCATGCCCACTTCGAGTTGCCGTTTCTCACCATGGGAGAGACTCAAGGCCAACTCCCCGGCCCTGGCCTCGAGCCCTATCTCTTGCAGCGCGGCATGGGTGGGACCTGCCAGCTGGGGATCCCGATCCGCTCTGGCCCAGAAGCGGAAGCTGTGCCCCTGATGCGCCTGGATTGCCAGTGCCAGATTCTGTTGCACGGTCAATCGATCAAAGATGGAGCTGATCTGGAACGAGCGGGCCAACCCGAGCCGGGCACGCCGGTGCTCACTGAGCCGGGTGATGTCCCGATTGTCGAACAGGATCGTGCCACTGTCTGGCACGAGCTCACCGCTGAGCTGATTGATCAGCGTGGTCTTGCCGGCACCGTTCGGCCCGATCAGGGCATGGATCTCACCCTGCCGTACAGAAAAGGTGATATCCTTGCTGGCACGCAGTGCGCCAAAGCGCTTGTTCAGACAGGCAACCTGAAGCAGATCCTCACTCACCCGGCTTTCTCCGACCGATGAGCAGCTCATAAAGCCCACCTCGGGCAAACAGCACCACCAGTATCAGGAAAGGACCCATCAGCACCATGGGATACTGGGTGAATGAAGCGAGAATCTCTTCCATCAGCAACAACACCACGGCTCCGAGAACCGGCCCGAACAGAGTCCCGAGGCCACCGAGCAGGACCATCACCAGTATCTCCCCGGAACGGGTCCAGTGCATCAGCCCCGGGCTCACGTATTCGCTCTGATTGGCGATCAGCGCCCCCGCCAGGCCGGCGCCCGCACCGGCGATCACGAAGCAGGCGAGCTTGTAGCGGAAAGTGGGGAAGCCAAGTGCCAGCATCCGCCGTTCATTTTCCCTGATACCCTGAATCACCTGACCGAACCGGGAGTTCACCAGTCGCTGAGAGAGATAGAGGAACAGCAGCAGAAAACCGAGACAGAAATAGTAGAACTGGGTATCGTCTCCCAGGTCCACTCCCGACAACTGGTTTCTGGCGTAGAGACTCAGGCCATCTTCGCCGCCATAGCCCTCCAGAGAGACGAAAAAGAAGAAGAGCATCTGGGCGAACGCCAGGGTGATCATGATGAAGTGCATGCCCCGGGTGCGCAGACTGAAAAAACCAATGATGGCGGCGAACAGGGCAGAAACGAGCACTGCAGCTGGAAACACGATCAATACACTCTCCGAACCCTCCAGCGTCAGCGGCCAGGTGAGAAGCGGTACCGATGCATAGCTGTGCCATGCCAGGATTCCCACCACATAGGCACCGATGCCGAAGAAAGCCGCGTGTCCCAGGCTCACCATGCCGCCATAACCGATGATCAGATCGAGACTGGCGGCAGCCAGCGCATAGATGAGCAGCCGGCTGAACATCGACACCAGATAGGCGTCACCGAAGAAGCTGCTCACGGGCGGCAACAGCAACAACAGGAGCAGTCCTGAAAGCAGGAACGAGCGGGTGCGATTGGGATAGGGCAGCATCTCTGTTACTGCACCCCGCCCGGGGGCGGGAACAGCCCCCGGGGACGCCACACCAGGACCACGGCCATCAGCAGGTAGACCGACATGGAGGCGATAGATGCCCCCGCCCCGTCCGCGGTTGCCGCCGGAAGAAACAGCCGAAACAGAACCGACAGGTAGGCCCGCCCCAGGGTATCCACCATCCCTACCAGCAGGGCCGCTGTCAGGGCACCGCGCAGGGAGCCGATGCCACCGATCACGATCACCACGAAGGTGAGTATCATGATCCCCTCCCCCATGCCCGCCTCCACCGCCAGGATGGGGCCGGCCATCACCCCGGCAAGCCCGGCCAGCAGGGTCCCGAGCCCGAACACCAGGGTGTAGAGGATCCGTATGTTCACCCCCAGGGCGGCGACCATCTCCCGGTTACTGGCGCCGGCACGTATCTGCATCCCGAGACGGGTACGGGCGAACAGCAGATAGAGAAAGAACCCCACACCGATCCCCATTCCGATGACCGCCAGGCGGTACAGCGGATAGGGCGCCCCGGGAATCAGCTCGATGGTCCCGGACAACCAGTCGGGGATATTCATGTACAGGGGCTGCCGACCCCAGATCATGCGGGTCAACTCGTTGAAAAAGAGGATCAGACCAAAGGTCGCCAGCACCTGATCCAGGTGATCCCGGCGGTAGAGACGTCGCAGGATCAGCCGCTCGACCAGCATACCGACCAGGGCGGCGACCGGCAGGGCCGCCAGCAGACCCAGCAGGAAGCTTCCGGTGTACCCGGCCACGGTGGCTGCCACATAGGCCCCGATCATGTAGAAAGAGCCGTGGGCCAGGTTGATCACCCGCATGATCCCGAACACCAGGGTCAGCCCGGCGGACATGAGAAACAGGGTGACCCCGAGCTGCAGCCCGTTCAACAACTGTTCGATGAGCAGATACACGATGGATTGTAAGCGTTTACGGAATCAATCCGCGTTAATCCGCGTCAATCCGCGGCCATTTTTTTCATAAAGGCACTACGATGGATTCCATGCAGAGGCCCGGGTCCCCTGCGAGGAGGGGTCCCGGGCCTCTATCAGCCAGGTCGTGCTACATCCGGCACTCGGTGACATAGGCGTCCGCGTGGTCGGAGAACACCTTCCCCTGGGTCTTGTTAGTGAAGGAGCCATCCTCCCTTTTCACCACTTCACGCACATAAATATCCTGCACCGGGTGATGGTTGGGTCCGAAGCTGAACTTGCCACGGACCGAAGAGAAATCGGCCGATTCCAGGGCCTTACGGAAGGCGTCCCCCTTTCCAGGATCGCCCCCCGTCGCCTTCAGGGCACTGCCGATCAGGTGGGCCGCATCATAGCCCTGGCTGGCGTAGAGCGTCGGGGTACGGCCATAGGTCTTGCGGAACGCCGCCACGAAGCGCCTGTTCTCGGGGTTGTCCAGGTCCCAGTTCCACTGGGAGGTGTTATGTACCCCGACTGCCGCATCGCCAACCGCCTTCAGCAGTCGCTGGTCGAAGGAGAAAGCAGGGCCGAACAGAGGTATCTCCTGGTTGAGGTTGGCCTGGGCATACTGCTTGATAAAATTGATCCCCATGCCGCCGGGCAGGAAGAAAAAGACTGCATCCGGTTTGGCGGCCCGCAGGCTCGCCAATTCGGCCGCATAATCGGACTGACCCAGGCGGGTATAGACCTCGCCGGCCACCCGACCCTTGTAGAAGCGCTTGAAGCCTGCCAGCTGGTCCTTGCCCGAGGGGTAGTTCGGGGCCAGCAGATAGACGTTGTTGTACCCCTTCTCCTGCAGGTACTCCCCCATCGCCTCCGCCAGGTTGTCGTTCTGCCAGGCGACGTTGAAATAGTTCTTGTCACACTCCTTTCCTGCCAGCCGCGAGGGGCCCGCATTGGGGCTGATGTAGAAGACATCGCCCCGGACCACCTTGGGTACCACCGCCAGTGCCACGTTGGAAAAGACGATGCCGGTCATAATCTTCACCCCATCACGCTTGATATAGCGATTCGCGATCTGTTTTCCCTTCTCCGGCTTGCGACCATCGTCATCCACCAGCAGTTCGACCGATACCCCACCTAGTTTGCCACCGCCTTCATCGATGGCCAGCTGAAAACCATCTCTGATCTCTTCGCCCAGGTACCCCGCCTTGGTGGAGAGGGTCGTCACCATTCCGATCTTTACCGGCTCCGTGGCCATCACCGGGGCAGCCAGGAGGCTGGCCGACAAGGCATATGCGGCGATTGTCACTTTCATCTGTCATCTCCCAAAGAATTCTATCCAGCCGATTGAGGCGGTATCTTAACGCGCGACGGAGGCGATTGGCGATTCCTGTTATTTCCACCTTGCAATACGGCACCATCTTGACCCCGGACCTGTTCCAGTCGAAGATGGGCCATGCTTGAATTCCTGAGTTCACTCTTCTCCTCACACGATGAGGAACCTGGCCGCCCGGGCCGGGCGCTGCTGGAAGCTGCAGTGGAGCGCGTGGTGGACAGCACCGACCCGAGGCTGCGTGGCTTCAGCAACTACCAGAGCCGGTTGATCGATGCGGTGGAGAAGAGCGTCATCTATGTCATCGATACTGTCGATGCCCTGCCGGTTCCGATCGAGATCAGTCGCCGGAGCTTTGGCAGTGATCCTCGTATTCACACTTTCTTTGCGTCGGCCACCCACATCGGTGAAGTGTGCGACCGATCGAATGATGTGAGTGACTATCAGGAAGAGCTCTCCGGCCCGCTGCCCGACCAGATGTTCACCCTGCTCACCATGGAGATGAACGAGCGCACCAGACCGGGTATGGCCCTGCAGGGTGGGCGGGTCAGACGGGACGTGATGCAGACGGTCATCGAGTTCTCCAACCACCGCTGCATCGGTCCATCGGGCAGTGAGACCAAGACCCGCCGGGAGGTAAAAAAGCGAGCCTTTGATCTGATCATCCAGCAGGCGTTGGAGCGGATCATCGCTGCGCGGAGCGAACGGACCCATCTCGAGAAACAGTCCCGTCTGCTGAATCAAAAACTCCAGGCAATGAAGAACGGCAACTGGGGATTGGAGCCGATGCTCAGCCACGGGCAGGGCAGCCGCCCAGATCACGCTGCCCTGGTGGAGGAGATCGCTCAAGTCGAGGTCGAGCTGGATAAACTCGATACCACGCCCACCACCATTGAGCAGAGTTTCGACTATATCAACGACGTATTCAGCCACCCGGCCGCGTACCTCGGCCAGCGGAAGGTCGAACTCAACCTGGGTCCGATGCTGGTCAAGGTCGAGAATGCCCAGGGCCAGAGCGTGACCCATCTGGAACTGAATGAATTCCACATCTCGAGCGGGGAGAGCCGGATCGTGCAGTTCGGGTGGATTCCCACCAGTGAGCTACCGAAAAAGAGGGATTTCCTGGCCGAGGCCCAACGTTATCTCTGATCATCCTGTGCGGCGGTCTGTTCGACATGAAGCGGGAGCAGCTGGCTGATATCTCGGCGGTCTATAAGGCAACCTCCAAAAATTAAGATACCAGCCTTGCTTGTCTATGCCTCCGTCTTCTGCGTTGTGCCAAGGGTTACATACAACGAGTATGCGCCCCTTGGCACGCCTTGAATACGAAGC
>JAUXBK010000154.1 GCA_030619405.1 Sedimenticola sp.
ATTTGGGGCGTCGAGACGCCCGTCTGGCAAGGCGCGGAAACGCAGGAATATTCATTATCTTTCAAGTTTTCGCAACGTGACCCACAGGGATGTGGGAAATGCCGGTTCCGTCAGGAACATGAACCGGCCAGCCAGACGGGATGGATCGACGTTCCAAAATGGGAAGTTATTGTTGCGCGAGCCCTTAGAGCGCACAAGAAGCACTATTTTATCAGCATCATCTGCCTGCTGCTGCCCGCTCTCCTCCCCGCCCAGCCTTCCACCCCGCCATTGCATCACGCGCTGGAGGTCCGGCTGTTCCCCGACCGCGCCACCCTCGAGGTGACCGACGAGATCACCCTGCCACAGGCACGCAGAGAGTTCGAATTTCTGCTGCACGACGGCCTGAATCCCCGGGTGATCACGCCCGGCGCCAGCCTGTCGCCCCGGCGCCGTTTTCCCGGGAGGGTTCCGGTTCGCGGTTACCAGGTGCGCTTCGAACAACCCGCCCGCACACTGACCCTCGTCTACGGGGGAGAGATAGCGCATCCGCTCCAGACCCTCTCCCAAGGCTATGCCGGCGGCCGGCGCACCACCCCCGGGATCATCTCCGATCAGGGCGTCTTTCTCGCCGGCTCCAGCTACTGGTACCCACAGCCGATGAGTGGAGAAAGGATGGTCGCTTTTTCGCTTCGAACCCGCCTGCCCGACGGCTGGCTCGCGGTCAGCCAGGGCAGAGGGGTCAAGGATGGTTCCGGCTGGGAGGAGTCGCAGCCACAGGATGAGATCTATCTCATCGCAGGCCGCTTTCACCGTTATCATCAGGGGACTCCAGCGGCCATGGCAGAGGTCTATCTGAGCGAGCCCGACCTCGCCCTCGCCCGCCGCTACCTGGATGCCACCGGCCCCTATCTGACGCTCTACAGCCGTCTCATCGGACCCTACCCCTACGCCAAATTTGCGCTCGTGGAGAACTTCTGGGAGAGCGGCTACGGCATGCCCTCGTTCACCCTGCTCGGCCCGCGGGTGATCCGTCTCCCTTTCATCCTCCACTCCTCCTATCCCCATGAAATCCTGCACAATTGGTGGGGCAACGGGGTCTATGTGGACGACCAGAGTGGAAACTGGAGCGAAGGGCTCACCAGTTATCTCGCGGATCACCTGATCCGGGAGCAGCAGGGCCAAGGGGCCGGCTACCGGCAGGACACGCTGCAGCGCTACGCCGATTTCGTCGCTGAGAAAGAGGATTTTCCCTTGATCAGATTCCGGGGAAACCGGGGCGAGATCAGCCAGGCAGTGGGTTACGGCAAAACCCTGATGTTTCTGCACATGCTGCGCCGGCAGCTGGGCGACCGGGCGTTTCTGCTGGGGTTGCAGCGTTTCTACCGGGATAACCTGTTTCGCACGGCCGGATTCGATGACCTGAGACGGGCCCTGGAGAGCGCCGGAGGGAAATCGCTGAAGGCCGAATTCAGTCAGTGGACCCGGCGCACCGGGGCACCGACCCTGCAGCTGGAAGAGGTCACGGTGGAGCGCGCGGGCGGGGGCTATCAGGTGAAGGGAAAACTGCGACAGACTCAGCAGGCAGCGCCCTTCCGCCTGCGGGTGCCCCTGTTTCTACAGTTGGAGGGGGAGCCGGTGGCACGCCCGTACCAGCTGGAGATGGAGGGGCGTGAGCTGCGGTTGGAGATCCCGCTGGAGAAGCGCCCCCTGCGGCTGAGCATCGACCCCCGCTTCGACCTCTTTCGGCGCCTGGACCCGAGTGAACTCCCCGCCTCTCTGGGTCAGCTGTTCGGCGCCGCGGAGGTGACTATCGTACTCCCCCGCGAGGAACCCGCCGCGTTGCGCCAGGCCTACCGGCAGCTGGCTGAAACCTGGTCCGGACGCCAGGGAGGAGTCCGGGTCCGCTGGGACGATACCCTGGAAACACTGCCGGATTCTGGTGCCATCTGGCTGTTTGGCACAGAGAACCGGTTCGCCGATGATTTCGCCCGCTCGCTGCCGGGGAGCCCCCTGGCACTGGAACAGGGCCAGCTGAACCTCGATGGCCGCGCCTACCCTGTCGACCACTACAGCTTCACCCTGGCCGGCACCCTGCATGAGCGGCCGGGTCAACCGGTGGCGCTGCTGGCACTGGGTTCAGAGAAGGCGATGCCCGGACTGGCCCGGAAACTGCCCCACTATGGAAAGTATGGTTATCTGCTGTTCGAGGGAGAGGCCCCCGACAACCGCCTCAAAGGGCGCTGGGAGGTGGCGGAATCCGCCCTCACCCGAGATTTCGCCGATGGCGAACGGATTCCGCCGATGGTGGCACCTAAGGAAAAACCTCTTTCTGCTGAACCCGCCAACGGCTCAAAACCAGATTAACCAGGGATCGGGCATCAGCCCCCCTCATAATTAAAGGTGATCTCCTCATCCGCCCGGATCAGGATCCGGGCATAGAGGTCGAAGCCATCGAACTCCGCATTGCCCGGTTTGACATGATTGAGATAGCGCAGCAGGTTCCTGCCACTGCGGCCGACGGCGTTCTCCTCGTCGTCCGGGTCGTAGACCCAGAGTACATAGGTCCCGTCCCGTTTCGCCTCCGGGCCGTGGTAGGTGCCGATGTACTCACCTTTCTTGATAGCCAGTCGCGCAAACAGTCCGGTACCGTGAACCTTCGAGGGCGCCGAGTAGACCCTGTCACGAAGTTGCGAGTTTCTGATCTTCCTTTCCATGTTCTTACCGGGGGTTGCGTCCGTCGTCGAAGGGCAGCGCCTGCATGGCCAAGTGCCCGGAATGCCCGGGTAGTTCGCCCCAGCCGATCTGGTGGGAGGGGAGTTCCTCCGGGTCCAGGGCCTCGAACAGCTCTTCCAACGCCATCACCTCCCCCTGGGACCCCTTCCACATCACGATCATCCGTTCCAGCACCGGCAGCAGCTCAACGCCTTCCCGCTCTGCCCGCAGCGCAAAGACCTCCCCATGGGGAAGCACCCGCTGGCAGGCGGCGAACAGATACTCATGCACCTTCTCCACCCCCACACTCTCGCTGGCCAGCAACTCGTCCAGGGTGGGCAGGGTGGTGGAGATCTGGGGACAGCGGAAATGGGTTCCACCCATCACCGGCAGGAATACCCCCCTGCCGCGCACGTCACTGGCGTAGTGGAACCCCAGTTTCTCCTCCAGCTGGAGCAAGTGGGGGTTCAACTGCCACTCCCAGGCACCATACAATCGGGCCGGTCGGCCGAACAGCTCCTGAAAGATCTCGGCCGCCGACACCACCTCGTTGCGGGTCCACTGCTCGCTGCGGAACGCAACCCCCTTACGCCACCTGAACGGGGTAAAAGCGGAGACACCCAGCTCATGCCCGGCAGCCGCCACCGCCAGCAGGTTATCCCTCGCCTTGCGACCGATCCGGGACGCTGGAAGCCGGACCAGCAGCCTCTCCGGGAGTACCCCTTTCAGGGGGTAGCTGGAATAGTCAGGACCAAGGGAAAAGACGAAGCTGGCCCTGATCTTGTATTCCTCCAGCAGGCGCAACAGCGCCGGCACCCCTTCCAGGGCACCCGGCAGAGTGCTGACAGCAACTTTCAAGGCTATTCGCAAAGGCTCGTTTCCTTCAACTTAGGAGCCCCCTTTCAACGCCTTGGAGAGAGCGCTGGCCATGCTACCCGACGGGGACTTCGCCTGCTGCTCTCGCCGCTTTCGGGTCTGGCCCCGGCCGGCAGCCGCCCGCTTACTGGGAGAGGCGGCTTTCTCCTTCGTATCGCCCTTGTCGGAAAGCCGCATACTGAGTCCGATCCGACGCCGCTCCAGATCGACCGCCATCACCCGGACCTTCACCAGATCACCCGCCTTCACCACCTCTCGCGGGTGTTTGACGAACCTGTCCGCCATGGCGGAGATATGCACCAGGCCATCCTGGTGGACACCCACGTCCACGAAGGCGCCGAAGTTGGTCACATTGGTCACCACCCCCTCCAGTATCATCCCCGGCTCCAGATCAGCGATCTGCTCCACCCCCTCCTGGAAGGCGGCGGTCTTGAATTCGCCCCGGGGGTCACGTCCCGGCTTGTCCAACTCGGAGATGATATCGGTCACAGTGGGGACGCCGAACCGATCATCGGTAAAGTCCGCCGGGTTCAGCCTCTCCAGAAAACGGCTGTCACCGATGATCTCACCCACGCCTCTGCCGCAGCTCCGGATGATCCGTTCCACAACCGGGTAGGCCTCCGGATGCACGGCGGAGGCATCCAGCGGATCCCTGCCCCCGACGATACGCAGAAAACCGGCCGACTGCTCAAAGCTCTTCGCCCCCAGTCGCGGCACCTTCAACAGCTGTTTCCGGCTGTCGAAGAGACCGTTTTCGTCCCGGAACCGGACAATGTTTCCGGCCAGGGTGCGGTTCAACCCGGAGACCTTGTCCAGCAGCGCGGGCGATGCGGTGTTCACATCGACCCCCACAGAGTTGACACAGTCCTCCACCACGTGCTCCAGGGTGCGGGCCAGTCGGTTCTGATTCACATCGTGCTGATACTGCCCCACCCCGATCGCCTTCGGGTCGATCTTCACCAGCTCCGCCAGTGGATCCTGCAGCCGCCGCGCAATGGAAACGGCACCCCGCAGGGAGACGTCCATGCCAGGCAGCTCTGCCGAGGCCAGTTCGGAGGCCGAGTAGACCGAGGCACCCGCCTCGCTGACGACCAGTTTCTCCAGTTTCAGCTCCGGGTACCGCTGCATCAGGTCCAGAACCAGCCGGTCCGTCTCCCGCGAGGCGGTACCGTTGCCGATAGCCACCAGCTTCACCCGATGCCGCTTTGCCAATCTGGCGAGGGTCTCAAGGGATTCGTCCCAGCGCCGCTTCTGCACATGGGGATAGATGGTGCTGGTATCCAGGACCCTGCCAGTTGCATCCACCACCGCCACCTTGACCCCCGTGCGCAGGCCTGGGTCCAGCCCCATGATCGGCAGATTGCCCGCCGGAGCAGCCAGCAGCAGATCCTTGAGGTTGCTGCCGAAAACGCGGATCGCCTCCATTTCAGCCGCCGCCCGCAACTGCGTCTTCAGCTCCAGGTCGAGACGGGTGAAGATCTTTACCCGCCACGCCCAGCGCACCGTTCCCTGCAACCAGTCGTCCGCCGCCCGCCCCTGATGCCGGATTCCCTGATGACGAGCGATGGTCAGCTCACAGGGCGAAATCCTCCCCGTTTCTTCATCCACCACGAGCTCCAGGGTGAGTAGCCCTTCGGCACGCCCTCTGAACAGGGCCAAAGCCCGGTGAGAGGGGATTCGGGCGATCGGTTCTGCATACTCGAAATAGTCTGAAAACTTGGCCGCCTCCCGCTCCTTGCCCGGTATGACCGCTGATTTCACGATACCGTGCCGCCACAGATACTCCCGCAACGTGCCGATCAGCTCCGCATCCTCTGCAAACTGCTCCATCAGGATGTGGCGTGCACCCTCCAGCGCCGCCCCCGTATCAGCCACCCCCCGATCCGGGTCGCAGTATTTGACAGCCTCCTGCTCCGGATCGAGATCCGGTTTTTCCAACAGATCGTGGGCCAGTGGTTTCAGCCCCGCCTCACGGGCGATCTCGGCCTTGGTCCGGCGCTTGGGGCGATAGGGCAGATAGAGGTCTTCCAGCTTGGTCTTGGTATCTGCCCCAAGCAGTGACCTCTCCAGTTCCTGAGTGAGTTTGCCCTGCGCCCGAATGCTGTCGAGTATCACCTTGCGTCGCTGCTCGAGTTCCCTCAGGTAACCCAGCCGCTCCTCGAGATGGCGCAGCTGAACGTCATCCAACCCACCGGTTCTCTCCTTGCGGTATCGAGCGATAAAGGGGACCGTAGCCCCTTCGTCCAGTAGCGAGACCGCTGCCGCGACCCGCTGGGTCGATACCGACAATTCCTGTGCAATCTGTTCTGTTATCTTGTGCATATACCCTTCGTTCAGATCCTGCAGCTATCTCCGTAAACCGCCATGATGTTCTTCAGTTCCACCAGTACCTGGTCGCCCTCCTCTACAGAAAACCCTTCTGTCTCCGGTACCACTTTTCCCTGTTCCAGCAGGGCGATGTCATCCCGGACCGATTGGCAACCCCGGTTACAGATCGCTTCGACACATTGCTCGATTTTGTCATTTCTCATCGTGATTGCCCGCCGCCAGGACCTCTTTCTTATCCTGTCGTTCTATTTTTGTTCTCTATTGTGCTATTATAGAACGTAGAGAGAACAACAATCGTAAAAGGAGTCAATCCCAATGGTAACGAGAAGCAGCTATATCATGCGTGATCAGGTTCGTGATTTCGTGCCATCCCTCATGGAATACGATGTGACCCGCGGCAGCAGTCGCTCTGACAAAGGGGTCTATCTTCTCTCCGTAGGCGTGGTCAGCTTCGTCTATCTGCTGGCGATGGCCCTCTCCACCGGCTAGGAGGCTGTCCGAGAATAGGGGCCGACCGGTTTGTTGCTCCTGCAAAACCGGCACTTCTGACCTCCATGGATGGAGGAAATGCAATAGGATTGTAGGAACAATCCTTGCCGCCATC
>JAUXBK010000087.1 GCA_030619405.1 Sedimenticola sp.
GAGGGACGCTATAAATCCGCCCTGGTCGATACGGAGCGGTATCTGCTGGCCTGTTATCGCTATATCGAACTGAACCCGGTGCGGGCGGGTATTGTCCGAAGACCCGAAGATTATCCCTATTCCAGTTATCATGCCAATGGGCTGGGTAAGGCGGACAGGCTGGTGACGCCACATGAGATATATCTGCAACTGACGGGTCAGGGGTCGGAGTCAAACCGTGCAGGATTGGTGGGCAATGGGATGCTGGTGGACGGTTTGACTCCGACCCCAAATGCTCACCAATAAACCCCGCACCCCCCTGAATAGATTTTCCATAGCGGCTTCTCCCTGATTCTCCCATCCTGTGCCCCATGCACATCACGGGGAGAACATCGATGCGAATCACCCACCTGCTGGTTCTTGGACTGCTTGGCGTTTCATTGCCTGTCTCGTTTGCCACCGCCGATACGGACGGCGAACGTACTGCATTGGCCCAGATTACCCATGAACTCCAATCCATCGAACCCCTGATTCGCCAGGCCAAGTCTCAGGCCAACCCGGACAGCCGCATCCATTTTCGCTACGACTGGCTGAGACAGGACCTGTCTCGGGTCCGGCAAGGGATTCAGGCGCATATCGATGCGCCCCGTTCAGAACCCCGGATCTTCCCCCCCTTGCGGGGCGATTACCGCCGGTGAGGGATTGGAATGACTGGTGCACAGGATGCGGCATTCCAGGCGGGCTCTGGTGCGACGCCGGCGGCGATGCTGACAGGTATTGCCTCGGTGGTGCTGGTACTCGCGTTTATCTGGGTGATCTGGGTCTCCCTGGGCACCTTTCGGGCCTGGCAGAACGGCCAGGTGGCTCTGTTAGATGTGGCATGGAGTGCCTTGCGGGCCAGCATCGTGCTCATGGTGCTGGGTTTTTATCTGCGGTGAGGGGTTTTTCCGTCATCGCGTCTTTGGCCGGGGATCGCCCCGGTAGTTATTGAAGGGGGCAACCCCGTTACCTCGGAGGGTAAACCATGTTGAGGAAATACGTAAAACGGGTCAGGGCTGCCATGGGGATGCTGGCGCTGTCTGCCGGCCAGTCGGTCTGGGCCGCGTTGCCGGTCCCGGTTGCACCCAGTAACGCCCCGGCGGCCGGCGACTGGATCGGGCTGATCAAGGGCTACATCAAGGATGGCGGTCTGGTGCTGGGCATGGCCATTGCCGTGCTGGGTTTTCTGTGGATCGCCTATCTCGGTTTCGCCAAGTTCAACGAGGCCCGGCAGGGCAAGGCCGAGTGGGCCGAGGTGGGGGTGCTGGGGATCGTCGGTGCGATCGTGCTGATCTTTGCCAGCTATCTGCTCACCCAGGCTTCCGGTGTCATCTGAGCCATGTCCCACCGGGATGACATCCTGGCCGACCGGCTCAATGTGGAGCCGGCCATCTTCAAGGGGTGTTCCTCCTCGGAGCTGAGCCTCATCGTCGGGGTGGCCGCGCTGGTCTGGTTGCCTGTCAGCCTTTTGCTGGCGGGCTTGATGGGTGCGATCACCATGGGGTTCGGGATCGCGGGTATGGGGGTGGTCGGTACCGTGATCGTCATGGCCAGCCTGTTCCAGCGCCTGAAGCGGGGCCGCCCCGACGGCTACTACCAGCAGCAGGCCCTGATCTGGCTGGCGGACCGGGGCCTGCGCCACGCACCTTTCATTCGGCGCAGCGGCGCCTGGGATATCGGGAGGAGCGGCCATGCGGCGTTACCGCTACGAGATCGATAACGTCCGCGCTCATCTGCGTTCCCTGTGGGTGATCATCGGCCTGCAGCTGCTGGCAGATCGATGTGGCGCTCTGGTTCGGCTGGAGTCAGGCACCGAAGGCTCTGACGGTCCATGTGCCGCCGGATCTGCGATCGGGTGCGGTGCTGGCGGTGGATGAAGTACCCCCGGCCAACGTCTATGCCTTCGCCATCTACATCTTCCAGCAGCTCAATCGCTGGCCGGAGGATGGTGCCCAGGATTACGGCAAGGCGATCTTCCGGGTCTCTCCCTATCTCACCCCCCGCTATCGTGCCGATCTCATCGCCGACATGGACTTGAAAGGCCGACAGAGTGAACTCGCCTACCGGGTGCGAGGTGTCCAGGAGGTCCCGGGTCATGGTTATGAAGAGAAACGGGTGGATCTGCTCAGCAACGGGATCTGGGTGGTGTGGCTGGATCTGGACCTGTACGAGTCGGTGAAGGGGATGACGGTCAAGCGGACGGCCATCCGTTATCCGATTCGGGTGGTGCGCCAGGCGATCGACCCGGAGGTAAACCCCTGGGGGCTGGCCCTGGATGGGTTTGCCGGCGAGGGGCCGCGGCGGCTCAGCGAGGTGGAGCGGGCGCCGGAAGACGAAGAGAAACCGGTAGGGGAGTGACGATGGGTCTTCGACACAGCTTTCTGAGGAACGGGTTTGTGGGAGCCATCCTGCTGTTGATGCAGGTGCTGGCCATCGCAGACGCCGGTCTGCCCGAACGCATCACCTGGGGCCGCACCCCGATCGAAGTGCTGCTTCCGGTCGATCAGGAGCGCCTGGTCCGATTCCCCGGCGCGGTGAAGGTCGGCCTGCCGGGCCGGCTGCAACCCTTACTTCGGGCCCAGAGTGTCGATGGCACCCTTTATCTGCTGGCCCATGAGCCCTTCGAGCCCACCCGGGTGATGGTGCGTGAGATCGCCAGCGGCCGGGTCTATCTGTTGGACATCGCCGCATCGAAAGAAGAAGGATCGACCAACCCGATCGAGGTGGTACTGCCAACTGCAAAGCGTGAAGTACGAGACGACGGCGCTCCAGAGACGGGGGAGGTCTCGACCCCGCCCGCCTATGGCTACGTCGCCCTGACCCGCTTCGCCGCCCAGCAACTCTATGCCCCGGCGCGTCTGCTGCAGGATCGACCTGGCATCGTCCGTGTTCCCATACGTCGTGACAGCATCCTTTTGGTCCGCGGGAGCAACATCGAAGCCACACCCCTGGTGGCCTGGCGCGCCAATGGTCTCTATCTCACCGCCGTCAAACTGACCAACCGTACAAATCAGCCGCAGGTTCTGGATCCCCGCGATCTGCGCGGCGTCTGGCTGACGGCCACTTTTCAGCACAACCGGTTGCTGTCCGTCGGGAACGAGGCCGACACCACGGCAGTCTATCTCATCTCGGCGCGCCCGTTCGCGGTGGCGAGGTAGCTTGGCATGGTGGTGGCCACCTCCAATCGACTCCTGCCCCTCCTGGCCGGCGCGGTGGTGCTGATGCTGGTCTTCGTGGGTTTGAAGTCCTGTTCCGGCGATGCGACGGACTCACCGGTGCTGGAACAGGTCCCCCAGGCCCCGGCACCGGATGCCGACACCCCGGCCGACACCATCAAGACCCTGACCGCCAACGTGGCGGCCATGACCGCCCAGGTCGAGGCCCTGCGCCGGGACAATGAGTCCCTGCGCCGCGAGAACCAGGAACTCCTGACCAGCCGCACCCGGATCGAGGAGAACGTCACCACCAAGCTCAAGCGGGAACTGCTGGCCCGGGAGCACGACAAGGAGGCCCGCCAGCGGCTCGACCAGGGGCTGCTCTCCTCCCTGACCACCCGCATGGATGCCCTCTCCCAGTCCATCGCCCAGTCTGATACCACCAGCGACATCCCGGTGGGGCTTGGCCTCGATGGCATCGGTGTGGGCCCGTCCGAAGAACCGCTGGTCTGGATTGATCCCCTGGACGCGCCCGATTCAGGGCCGGTGAAGGGGCACAACCTGCTGAACCGTGCCCACCAGTCGGTCAGTGGTGCGTTGGAATCCGCCACGAAGCAGGGGGGCACGATGGCCGGCGGGCTTCGCCGCCGTATCGGGCTTCCGGCGACCCGCCCGGTCTACACCGTCCCCCGCAACGCCACCCTCATCGGTTCGACAGCAATGACCGCCCTGGTGGGGCGGGTCCCGGTGCAGGGCGAGGTGCGTGACCCCATGCCCTTCAAGGTGATCACCGGGTCGGACAACCTGGCGGCCAATGGCCTGACTGTCCCGGGGGTGCAGGGGATGGTCTGGAGCGGCACTGCCATCGGTGACTGGACCCTCTCCTGTGTCACCGGGCGGCTCGACTCGGTCACCTTCGTGTTCGATGACGGCACCATCCGCACGATCTCCGGGGATGACCGGGGCGGCGGTGGCAACAGTGATAAACCCCTGGGCTGGATCTCGGACAGCCGGGGCATCCCCTGCATCAGTGGTGATCGCAAGACCAACGCCCCGGCCTTTCTCACCCAGCGCATCGGCGTGATGGCGATCCAGGCGGCCGCCGAAGCTGCCGCTGCGGCCCAGACCACCACGGTGGTGAGTGATCCCGGCAGCACCAGCAACAACGTGACCGGCGATACCGGGAGCTACGTGCTCGGCAGGACCCTTGCCGGTGGCAGTGATGAAGTCGCGAAATGGCTCATGGAGTGCCAGGCCCAGAGCTTCGATGCGGTGTTCGTCCCGGCCGGCACCGAGATCGCCATTCACGTCGACCGGGAACTCCCCATCGACTTCGACCCTAACGGCAGGAGACTGACCCATGCAAGCACAGTTGATGCGAACTGGCGTGCTGGCCTCGATTAGCCTGGTGCTGGCCGGCTGCGCCAGCACCAAGGAGGCGGTGCTGCCCCAGGATGGCCCTGCTATGAAGCAGATCTACGAGGAGCATGTTCAGCGGATGGGCCATTCCGATCCTATTGCATTGCGCCGGGAACTGGGCAGTCGTCCCGTTCTCTCCGAGGCGGCCGAGGGGTATGTGCGGGATGCCAGAAACGAGATCGACACCGGTTTCCCCCGGCTGCCCAACCCGACCTGGTGATGTTCGTCTTTCCGCATCTGGCGGGGGAGGCGGGGGTGCCGGTTCCCGGCTATGCGACCACCTTCCCGATGTATGAGCGCGCAGAGTATGCCCTGCCTGGTGAAGTCCCGTCGGAGGCGCAATAGCATCCGATGTTCCGACGCACCCTAAAAGCCAAACCCCTCGACAATCAATCGACGTCAGGGCCAGTCGAGGAAGACCTCCCCCCACTGACCCAGGAGGCGGTGCAAAAACTCTACCGGCGTCCCGCCGCCTTCACCGATCTGCTCCCCTGGGTGGAGTACCACCCGGCCAGCCGCACCTTCCTGCTGGAAGACGGCATCTCCATGGGGGCCCTGTTCGAGCTGACCCCCGCCGGCACCGAGGCGCGCACCCCGGCGTTCATGGTCCAGCTGCGCGATGCCATCCAGACCGCCCTGACCGATGCCATCCCCGAGATGGACGACAGCCCCTGGATCCTGCAGGTCTACGTGCAGGACGAACCGAGTCTCTCCGGTTTTCAGAAAGAGGTTTCCGGGTATGCCCAACCCGGTGCCCGGGAGAGCCGCTTTACTCAGCGGTTCCAGGCGGATTTCAAGCAGCACTTGTCCAGGATCAGTCCACCCGGCGGCCTGTTCGAAGATACAGCGGTCACCGGCACCCCCTGGCGTGGCCAGATCCGCCGGGTACGCGCTACGCTCTACCGCCGGTTGAGACCTGGCTGCCGATCCCCCTCGGCCATCGAGGTCGAAGAGGCCTTGACCGATGTGGCCACCAAATGGACCGCCTCCCTGGCCTCCGCCGGTGTCCGTGTTCGGCGGGGCACAGGCGAAAATCTCTACGACTGGCTGCTCAAGTGGTTTAACCCCCGGCCCGGTGTCATCGGGGGGGACCCGGACCAACTGCTGGCCGTTGCCCCCTATCCCGGGGATGAGGATCATCCCTTCGGCTATGACTTCGCCGAGCGCCTGACCCTCTCCATGCCCCGATCCGACAACGAGACCGCTACCTGGTGGTTCGATGACCTGCCCCACACCCTGGGCACGGTCCAGGGGTTGCGCCGGGCCCCGGAGATCGGCCACATGACCGCGGAACGTGCGGCCGGCGATCACGTCTTTTCCCTGTTCGACCGGCTGCCGGAACAGACGGTGATGGTCATCACCCTGACCGTCCGGCCCCAGGACGTTACCCGCAACCATATCAACCAGGTCCGACGGGCCGCGGTGGGAGATTTGGCTGAGGCGGCTCTTACCCGGGAGGATGCGGATGCCGTGGAGCGGGAGATGGCCCAGGGCAACAAGCTCTACCCGCTGAACATCGCCTTCTACCTGCGAGGGGAGGATTTGAAGTCTCTGCGGACGAATGTGAATCGACTCAATGCGCTGCTGCTGCCCAACGCCCTGCAGCCGATCCTGCAGGAGGCGGACCTGCTCGCCCTGGACAGCTATATCCGCAACCTGCCCATGGCCTACGATGCCACCCTGGACAAGGTGAATCGCTGCTCCCGGCTGGTCTTTTCCCGTCACACCGCCAACCTGCTGCCCCTCTATGGCCGCTCCCGCGGCACCGGCCACCCGGGGCTGGTCTTCTTCAACCGACCGGAAATCGCTGGCCGGAGGCCGACATGACTATTCTGGAGATGGGCATCCTGGCCCGGGAGGGCTACGAGGATCAGCTCACGGTGGCCTATCTCTCCATGATGAGCCACATCAACGACCTGGTGGAGCGCTGTCAGCACGAGGCGAGACCGACCCTGGTGGTCACCGACGAGGGGCACATCATCACCACCAACCCGCTGCTAGCCCGCTACGTGGTCAAGATCACCAAGATGTGGCGCAAGCTCGGTGCCTGGTTCTGGATCGCTACCCAGAACCTCGAAGACTTCCCCGACGCCAGCCGCAAGATGCTCAACATGATGGAGTGGTGGTTATGTCTGGTGATGCCCAAGGAAGAGGTGGAGCAGATCGCCCGCTTCAAGGAGCTGACCGAGGTACAGCGCAGCCTGCTGCTCTCGGCACGCAAGGAGCCGGGCAAGTATGTCGAGGGGGTGGTGCTCTCCGACAACCTGGAGGCGCTGTTTCGCAACGTACCGCCGCCGCTCTCCCTGGCACTGGCCATGACGGAGAAGCACAAGAAGGCGGAGCGGGCCGAGCTCATGAGGGAGTACGACTGCACGGAACTGGAGGCGGTCTATTGGGTGGCGGAGCGGATCGCGGGGGAGAGACGATGAAGCGTTTCAATACGGCGTGTTTCATCGTCTTGGGTCTGATGTCGATAGGTGGGAGCGGGGTATCCGCCGCGCAACCCAGCCACACCTATCCCGGCCGGATCGAGGTGTTCACCACGACCGAAATCCCGGTGGCAGGGAATCCGCTTGCGGTCTCCCCAGAGATCGGGATCCAGACCTACGAGCTGGACGGGATCCAAACATTCGAAAACAGGCTCTCCCATGACCTGCCGACCGATCCCAAGCAGGCCAGAAAGATCGCCCTGCAGCGATTCCAGTCGTGGGATGAAACCACCAAAACACAGCTGCAACAGGCCGCCATGGGATTGGCAAAGGCCATGCAATACGGCATCGACCGCTACCCCGCCATCGTCTTCGACGGCCGGGCCGTGGTCTACGGCCTGACGGATCTGGGTACGGCCCTCGACCGGTACCGGGCCTGGCGACAGGGGAGGCCGGCACAATGAACTTCTCGGGTCGTGCACTGTTCCTCGCTGCCGTGCTCCTGCTCCCGACCGCCGGCCAAGCTGGCGCCATCACCACGGTGGGCATTCTGGCCCGGACCACCGCCGCGGCGCTTTCCTGCCTGCGCTGGATGCCCATCGGCGCCTGCTTCTGGCTGCACTGCTCCTGGTCGGGTTGCAAGATCAAGACCTCTATCAGGGTGGGCCACTACAACCCGGACCTGGTGGTCAGCAGCTACAACGAACTGGGCCGCAACCCCTGGGCCGAGATCCGCGCCACCCTGGGGCTGGCTCAGCGAGCGGCCGCCACCGGCCTGCTCGGGGCCCTGATGCCGGTGCCCATCCAGAGCGCCGGCAACCGCACCGAGGGTACGGCAGACAACCAGGACCACAAGAACCTGCTGTTCCGGGAGACCGACGCCATCGGCCACCCCTCGGGTCACTGGCCGGCATCGCCGCCGGGGTGGGCCTGCTCTGTCAGTCCCAGACCCGCCCCTTCTTTCCCTACTTCCAGTCCGGGCTCGATGCCCTGGCCTGGCGCCAGGAGGTGCCGGAGATCCTCTACCCCGCCAGCCTGATTCCCGGCCTGCGGGAGATCGGCAGCTGGCCCCTGCAGACCTGGGGCGGGGTCTACCCGAGAACCGGCTGGACCACCCAGGCGGAGGAGCCCAAGGCCGCCACCATAGACGCCCAGCGGGCCGGCGACATCGTCACCCGCTCCCGCCAGCCCCACGTCTATGTAGCCATCTCGGGCGCTTCCTACATGCACAACGATGCCACCCGCATCATCGACCGCTGGGTGAAGAACGCGCTGGGTGAGCTGGAAAATCACTGGTTTCCCCTCTTCTCCGGGCAGAAGGTGTGGGCCCCGGGCCCCCTGAAGGAGAAGAACCACCGTACCGGCACCTGGCAGATGCTGGTGCCCCGGGCGGAGCGTAGCTGCGGCGTCTTCGGCACCAACGACCTGGCCGGTCTCTCCGGCTGGGGCGGGGGCAAGGTGGACAGCGCCGGTGACTACGTCTGGACCCTGTGGCGGCCCTACAAGTGCTGCAAGCGCCGGGGGCAGAAATTCCTCTTCAAAATCGACTGGCTGGCCTATCCCCCATGAACCGAAGATTTACCCATACAAACCCACGGCATCGGGCTGCCGCCTGGCTGCTGACCCTGCTCTTCATCGCCCTGCTGGTGGTGGTGCTGGCCGGTCAGCCGGCCGCCCTCACCCCTCTGAATGCGGGGACCCTCAGCTACAAGCCACCGCCCACCCTCACCAACCCCGTCCCGACAGCCGCCACCGTGGCCGCCCCCCAGAGTACCTACGGGGCCACCGGGTTCAGCGGCTCCCCCGCCACGGTGAATATCCCGGTCTGGTGGTATGCGGTTTACCTGTCAGGTCGCCCTCTTTGCCTTCATCCTCTTCATAAGATGTGTCAGCAGTTACAAACAAATCTCGAAAGGTGGCAACCAGCGCAAATACTAGCCCCAAGCCAACCCCGCCAAGCTTGATCAGTAACCGCCCGACCCTCAGTTTTCCATCCCCTTTCATCAGACCAAGCATAGACGATACCCCTCTCAGCAACAATTCCATTCCGCAAGTTGTTGATCCCGCTTCAATGTGGCTCGTTGCAGCATAAGTTTGTCCCTGGTTATAAGTGCTTGCATCTCAGGTATAAATCTGTGGTTCGTTATGGGCTTCAAGAACTGCTATGTCCTCGTCTATTATCAAACCATTGAGGTAATAATTATATAAATAAATCATTCAAAATAATTAGTTACAATTACTATCTCAAAAAACTATTAAGTTTTTATGTATGAGTTACACTGCCTAAAAAAGGAGTTTGTGACGTAAAGAATCTGCTAAGAGTCAATTGACTCATCAATGATTAAAAAGGATATTATAAGACTCTTTTTGACCTTCTACGGGAATGCCGGAGCCAATGATCAGGATCCTCCTGAAAAAACTACTGGACGAAAAATCTTTCAAGGAGCGAAAACGCATCACCCTCAATGAGGTCAGCCAGGAGACGGGGGTCTCCCGTGCGACTCTGACCCGAATCGCCAACGTGCCCGGTTACAACACCAATACTGACACCCTGAATGCCCTCTGCAGATACTTCGAGTGTTCACCGGGGGAGTTGCTGGAACTGAGGGACGACCAGGAGTGATGGAGAAGCTCTGGAAGCAGATCACCCCCTCAGACTTCTCCTGGGAGC
>JAUXBK010000024.1 GCA_030619405.1 Sedimenticola sp.
GGCATCACGTGCTAAAACCTGCTCGAAGTATAGTTGTTGAGTCGATCTCGGTCGTTACGGACGTAATTATGGCACAGGGGAGCCAGAGCGGCATGCGCGATCGGTCACTGTTTCAAGGAGAGGCCATGGGAGCATAATTCGTCCATTTCGTGAGAATAAAACAAAAGAACGTCCGTCGTAGGCACGTTGAATCGCTGAGTACCCGCGCGCTTCCCGCTGATAGCTCGCCCGCGGAGTATTGTCACCTTCGTTTTCTTCCGCTCGAAGGCTGTTTCCCTACCGACAGGCCACAGGCACCCCTGCTCCCCTGGCTAACCTCCGAATGACTCCTTTGGGCACAAAGCGGACTAAGGAAATCAAAAACCAGCCCGACAGGTGTAAAAAATCCTGACACCTATTCCACCCAACATACAAACGACAGTGCCGCCGAGATACTGGGATTCACCCTCAGGACAGAGAAAAGGACATTTCAGAGTGGGAGCGGGAACCGGCGGAATACCCCCTACAGAGGGACACCTGTAAATTAGATTGGGGGGCCCATTGGGGGGCCGATCAATAACGCCTTATGATACCCGGCTGATTATATTCAGTAATTCATAATTATATGGCGGAGAGGCAGGGATTCGAACCCTGGGAGGACGCGAGCCCTCGCTGGTTTTCAAGACCAGTGCTTTCGACCGCTCAGCCACCTCTCCTAAGTAGAGAGGCGAAGGATACCTGAAACCGCCTCCAAACCGCTACCCTTCTACTACTCTCCCGGCCCGGTTTCAGCGTTTCTGCGCTAATTGCGCTTGAATTATTGATCTTTGTTCTCATTTAAGTATGCTGTGGAACCATTGAACACCCTGAAAGTCTCATAACGTGAAACAGATTTGGTTCGTACCAGAGCAAAGGAGAAAGTAACTACATGAATCGCTTGGATTATTCCGTAGCCCGCCCGGTGGATAGATCAGTACCGGTAAACAAGGTTCTGAAGAACACCTATACATTGCTGTCGGCGACGCTGTTTTTCAGCGCCGTGATGGCAGCGGTATCGGTGATGTTCCAGATGCCGCCGATGACCTACCTGCTGAGCATCGGGGGCGCCATGCTGCTGATCTGGCTGGTACTGCCCCGGACCGCCAACTCGGCATCGGGATTGTGGGTGGTATTCGCCATCACCGGCCTGATGGGCTTTGGTCTCGGCCCTATTTTGAACCAGTATCTGGCCATGACCAATGGCCCCCAGATCGTCGCCACGGCCTTTGGTGGCACCGGCGTGATCTTCCTGGGGCTCTCCGGCTATGCGCTGACCACCCGCAAGGATTTCAGCTTCATGGGCGGTTTCCTGATCGCCGGCATGTTGATGGTGCTGGTCGCGGCGCTGGCCAACATATTCCTCAATATGCCGGCCCTCGCCCTGGCGATATCGGCGGTGGTGATCATGATCATGAGCGGTTTCATCCTGTATGACACCAGCCGCATGATCCACGACGGTGAAACCAACTACATCACCATGACCATCAGCCTCTACCTCAGCATCTACAACATCTTTATCAGTCTGCTGCAGATTCTGGGTTTCTTCTCCAGTGACGACTGATCACCGTTAACATAAGGTAGAGTGGTAACCACGAGCCCCGGTTTTACCGGGGCTCTGTAGTTTGGAGAACAAGATATGGATTGGATGAAGATCGGCTCGGCGATGCTGTTGATCGCCATGATCCTGTTTCTGTGGCCCCGGGCAAAGCAGATGATAAACGAGAGCCGGAAGGCGGAAGCGGGTGAGTGGATGGGGGTGGCACTACCGATACTGGCGGTGGCCGGGTTCGTGGTGCTGCTGGTGATGCTGGTCTGAGCAGACCGGCATGCACTGAAAATGGCCGCGGATTGACACGGATTCTGGCTATTGCTGAAACTCAGCCAAACAAAATTTGCCGCTAATGAACGCGAATAAACGTAAATGAGTGAAGGCATTGGCGGGGAAATTTCTGCACCAGAGAGAAATTGACAAAAAATTCGCGTTTATTTGCGTTCATTCGCGGCTGAATGTCTTTCCTGATTACCTACGTGTCTAATGCTATGCTCCAAGGCAAGGGGCAGCTTGGACGCCGTAGGGGGGATAAGCGTAGCGCATCCACCATCCCGGGCGTTACGGCATGTGGTCAGACCATTGGTGGATGCGGCGCGCATAAGTGTAGTGCAAACCGATAGTTCTGTGCGCGCACCTTATCCCCCCTACGAAATTACCCCGGAAATTGAGGACTTAGGACGAAAATGGCTTGAAAACCAGCTTAGACACGTAGGTAATCAGGATGTCTTTTGATCCCGAGACCTGTTAGCTACCTGGAAATGAGCTCCAGGCCGCCCATATAAGGGCGCAGCACCTCCGGCAACCGAATGCTGCCGTCCGCCTGCTGGTGGTTCTCCAGCACCGCCACCAGGGTACGCCCCACCGCCAGCCCCGAGCCGTTGATGGTATGCACCAGTTCCGGCTTCCCGGTCTCCGGGTTGCGCCAGCGGGCCTGCAGGCGGCGGGCCTGAAAATCCTCGAAGTTGGAGCAGGAGGAGATCTCCCGGTAGCTGTTCTGGGCCGGCAGCCACACCTCCAGGTCGTAGGTCTTGGCCGCTGAGAACCCCAGATCGCCGCTGCAGAGGGTCACCACCCGGTAGGGCAGCTCCAGTCTCTGCAGGATCGTCTCCGCGTGGCCGGTCAGCTGCTCCAGGGCCTCATAGGATTCGCCGGGGCGCACCACCTGCACCATCTCCACCTTCTCGAACTGGTGCTGCCGAATCATGCCCCGGGTGTCCTTGCCGTAGGAGCCCGCCTCGCTGCGGAAACAGGGGGTGTGGGCGACCCAGCGCCGGGGCATCTCCCGCTCCTCGGTGATCAGGTCCCGCACCAGGTTGGTGACGGGTACCTCGGCGGTGGGGATCAGGTAGTAAGGCAGATCCCCGGCGAGTTTGAACAGCTCCTCCTCGAACTTGGGCAACTGCCCGGTGCCACGCAGACTCTCCGCATTGACCATGTAGGGAACATAGACCTCAATGTATCCATATTCCCCGGTGTGGGTGTCCAGCATGAACTGAACCAAGGCCCGATGCAGACGGGCCAGTGGCCCCTGCAGGGTGACGAAGCGGGCGCCGGTCAATTTGGCTGCCGCTTCGAAATCCATACCGCCCAGTCCGGCCCCCAGGTCCACATGATCCCGGGGCTCGAACCCGAACTGCGGCGGTTCGCCCCAGCGGCGTTCCTCCCGGTTGTCGCTCTCGTCCCGCCCTTCCGGCACGCTCTCGTGGGGAATGTTGGGAATCCCCTGGGCGATCTCCTGCAGCGCGGCCTGGATCTCCGTCAGCGCCTCCTGGGTCGATTTCAGCCGCTCGCCCAGGCTCGCCACCTGGTCCAGCAGCGGCTGAGCATCTTCACCCTTGCGCTTGGCCTGACCGATCCGTTTGGAGAAGCCGTTGCGCTCGTTCTGCAGCTCCTGCACTGTCACCTGCAGCGCCTTGCGCCGCTCCTCCAGACTGGCGATCTGCTGCGTGTCCAGCTCGACACCGCGGCGGGCGAGCCGGGCAGCGGTCTCTCGAAGTTCGTTTCTCAATAAACGGGGATCCAGCATTTTTATTCACCAGTGTTTGCTTGTGCCGGCCAGCTCACCACGTGGCCCGGTTCGACCATGCTGCGCAGGCGTTTGAGCACGCGGGCGGCCTTTTCCGGCCGGTCAAAGAATTCCAGTATCAGGGGCAGATCCAGGGACATGTCCAGCAGGGTGGATGAGTGGATCTCGCCCGATTTTCCAAACCCGGCGATGCCCCTGAACGCGGTCACGCCACACACCTTCTCTTCGTCGTGCAACAGCGCCATCAGGCGTTTGTACTGACGATCCCCTTCCGAGATATAGATACGGACCATGGTGATTTCGGTGGTTGTCACAGCTCTCTCCCGAGTATCAGGCCAAACCAGGTTGCCAGGATGCAGGCGGAGACCGAGATCATCATGTTGAGACCGGCCTTCAGATAGTCTGCCTGTTCGATCAGATTCATGGTCTCTATGGAGAAGGTGGAGAAGGTGGTGAAGGCGCCGAGCAGGCCGATCAATACCGCCCCGCGCACCTCCGGGCCCACGCTCATCCGTTCCAGGAACAGCACATAGAGAAACCCCATCAGCAGCGACCCCAGCACGTTGACCGCCAGCGTCCCATACGGGAAGTTCCGGCCTGCCAGTGCGTAGACGCCGGTGGAGACCCAGAAGCGCAGCAGGGCTCCGATGGCGCCACCGGCGGCGATGGAAAGAATCTGGGTCAAAACGGGCGGCTCCTGATCGAAGATCGGCGCATTTTACACCATATCGTTACCCATAATCTCGGTAAGAAAAACGTTCTCACACGGAGGCATTTCTTTCGTGTCGAGTTTGTAATTTCTCAATAAGTCGGGATGGATTGCCTGGACGCTGTCGAAGGCGCAATCGAAAACAGTAAAACCAAAAGCATACTCGCGCAAAGGCGCAAAGGCGCAAAGGAAAACCTCGAAAAACAAAACCCAATAAACGCAGGATTATTGCTGGTGCACTTTCAATGCGGCATAGTTGAACGATCAACGGGGGTCGAAACAACCGTCTACCCGCAATAGTCAAAATTTGGCAGCGAATCTGTTTCGTGGTACGGGTTCTCGTGCGGGGCACGGAAACAAGCAACAACTATTTGTTTTTTTATCTTGTTTTTGTGTTTATTTTTCCTTTGCGCCTTTGCGCGAGAATGCTTTTGTTTTTGCTTTGTTTTTTTATCAGGGGCCTACCCCCCCTGCCCCTTTTTCCGGGCTTTGCGGTCCAGCTCCTGCAGCCGCTCCAGCTTCTCACCGATTTTGATCTCCAGTCCCCTGGGGACCGGCTGATAATAACGCCGCGCCTCCATCCCCTCCGGGAAGTAGCTCTCGCCGGCGGCATAGGCGTCGGGTTCGTCGTGGGCGTAGCGGTAGGCGTGACCATAGCCCAGCTCCTTCATCAGCCGGGTGGGGGCGTTGCGCAGGTGCACCGGCACCTCCGGGGAGCCGGATTCCCGCACTGCCCGGGCGGCTGCATTGTAGGCGACGTAGACTGCATTGCTCTTGGGGGCGGCGGCCAGATAGAGTACCGCCTGGGCCACCGCCAGCTCCCCCTCCGGGCTGCCGAGGCGCTCCTGCACCTCCCAGGCATCGAGCGCCAGCCGCAGCGCCCGTGGGTCGGCGTTGCCGATCTCCTCAGAGGCCATGCGCACCACCCGCCGGGCAATGTAGAGCGGGTCGCAGCCGCCGTCCAGCATGCTGCAGAACCAGTGGAGGGCGGCGTCCGGGGCAGAGCCCCTCACCGACTTGTGCAGTGCGGAGATCTGGTCGTAGAAGCGGTCCCCCCCCTTGTCGAAGCGACGCAGATTGCCGGTGAGCACCTCCTCCACCGCCTGGCGGCTGATCTCCACCCCCTCGGAGAGGTCGGCTGCCAATTCCAGCAGGTTCAAGGCCCGGCGGGCATCGCCGTCTGCCGCCTCGGCCATCATCCGCCGCAGTGTCGGGTCCAGAGAGACCCCCTGCCCGCCCAGCCCACGCTCCACGTCGCTGACCGCCTGATCGATCACCCGTTCCAGATCTTCACGGGTGAGGCTCTTCAGTACATAGGTCCGGGCCCGGGAGAGCAGCGCGTTGTTGAGTTCGAACGAGGGGTTCTCGGTGGTGGCGCCGATGAACACCACCGTCCCGTCCTCCACATGGGGCAGAAAGGCGTCCTGCTGGGCCTTGTTGAAACGGTGCACCTCATCGATGAAGAGCACGGTCGAGCGCCCCTCCATCTGGTGGGTCCGTTTCGCCTCCTCCACCGCCCTGCGGATATCCTTCACCCCGGAGAGCACCGCCGAGACACTGATGAAGCGGGCCCCGGAGTGGTGGGCGATGAGGCTGGCCAGGGTGGTCTTGCCGGTGCCCGGGGGCCCCCACAGGATCATGGAGTGAAACCGGTCGGTCTCGATCGCCCGTCGAAGGGGTTTCCCCTCCCCTACGATCTGGGGCTGACCCATGAACTCATTCAGGGTCCGGGGTCGCATGCGGTCGGCCAGAGGACGCAATCCCTGGCGGTCCGGGTCACCGAAGAGATCGGGCGCGGTCACTCTGATGTCTGCGGAGTATCACTGGTTGAAGACGTCGACATCGTCCGGTCGTTCGAAGTAGAAGAGGTCATCGGCGAGATCCGGGTTGACCCGTATCTCCGTGAATCGGAAGCGGGTGCGCTGTCCGAATTTATCCTCCATCTGCATGCGGCGCAGCAGATCGTCACTGAAGGCGAGGCGGATACGAATGAACTGGCTCTCCGGGTTGCGCGGGATCAGTTCCACCCACGCCATACCCTCGCTGCTGCCCCCGTCGCTGACCCGAAACGCCTTGCTCACCGGTTCCCCGCTGATCAACAGCATGGCGGGGGTCCCCTCCAGGGCACTGCTCTGGGACTGGACGCTCACCTGTTCCAGTTCCGGGTCGTAGAGCCAGATCTGGGAGCCGTCGGCGACGATCAGCTGTTTCGGTACGCTGTAGTCCCAGCGGAATTTCCTCGGGCGTTTCAGGTAGAAGGTCCCCCGGGAGCGGATGGGTTGCTTCTGGTCCGGGGTATAGACCTTCTGATCGAACGCGGACTCCAGGCTGTCGAGCTCTTGCAGAAAACGGTCCATCTGCTGCGGACCGGTGGCGGCGAAGAGGCTGCTGGAAAAGAGCAGGGCAAGCCCGGTGGCGAAATATTTCATAGGCATGGAGAACCTCAATCGATGGGCGGCGGGGAGAGCACTTCCCGGTTTCCGTTGGACTGGGCGGGGCTGACGATTCCGGTGCGCTCCATCTCCTCGATCAGGCGCGCCGCCCGGTTGTAACCGATCTTGAGCCGGCGCTGTACCCCGGAGATGGAGGCACGGCGGCTCTCGATGACGATATGGACCGCCTCGTCATAGAGCGGGTCCGTATCCTCCACATCACCGGCCTGACCGGGCATGCCCGGGATCGCTTCGGTGGGCTCCTGCAGGATGGCCTCGATGTAGTCGGGTCTCCCCATCTTCTTCAGGTGCTTCACCACCTTGTGCACCTCGTGATCGTCCACGAAGGCACCATGGATCCGCTGGGGGATGCTAGTGCCCGGCGGCAGATAGAGCATGTCGCCGTGCCCCAGCAGGTGCTCTGCCCCCATCTGGTCGAGGATGGTACGGGAGTCGATGCGGGAGGAGACCTGGAACGCGAGCCGGGTGGGGATATTGGCCTTGATCAGACCGGTAATCACATCCACCGACGGCCGCTGGGTCGCCAGCAGCAGATGGATGCCGGATGCCCGCGCTTTCTGGGCCAGGCGGGCGATCAGCTCTTCAACCTTCTTGCCCACCACCATCATCATATCCGCCAGTTCGTCGATGATGATGACGATGTAGGGGAGCGAGGTCAGGCTGGGCACCTGCTGGGCCTCCAGCAGTGGGTCGGGCTGAAACATGGGGTCCGGGATCGGCGTTCCGCTCTTCTCCGCATCCCTCACCTTCTTGTTGTAGCCGGCGATGTTGCGCACCCCCAGGGAGGCCATCAGTTTGTAACGACGCTCCATCTCCGCCACCCCCCAGCGCAGGGCGTTGGCCGCCTCCTTCATGTCGGTCACCACCGGCGCCAGCAGATGGGGGATCCCCTCATAGACCGACAGCTCCAGCATCTTGGGGTCCACCATGATCAGACGAACGTCCTGGGGCTTGGCCTTGTAGAGCAGGCTGAGGATCATGGCATTGATCGCCACCGATTTACCGGAGCCAGTGGTGCCCGCGATCAGGGCGTGGGGCATCTTGCCAAGATCGACGACCACGGGATTGCCGGCGATATCCTTGCCCAGGGCCAGGGTGAGCGGCGACTTGGCGGCGTCATAGGCCTCGGAGTGGAGCACCTCGCTGAGATAGACCGTCTCCCGGTGGTCATGGGGGATCTCCAGCCCGATCACGGACTTGCCGGGGATCACCTCCACCACCCGCACGCTGATACAGGAGAGCGCACGCGCCAGGTCGCGGGAGATGTTGGTGATCTTGCTCGCCTTGGTCCCCGGCGCCAGCTGCAGCTCGAACAGGGTGACCACCGGGCCGGGATGGACCGCCACCACTTCCGCCTCGACATTGAAGTCCCGCAGCTTGAGCTCGACCTGCCGCGACAGCACCTCCAGCGCCTCCTTGGAGTAGCCACCATCAATCGCCGGAGCCGGGTCCAGCAGGACCAATGGTGGCAGATCACCGTCGATGGCACTCTCGAACAGGGGTACCTGGCGCTCCTTCTCCACCCGTTCACTGATCTTCACCTTCTTCATCGGTGGCTCGATACGGGGTGGCTTGCGTTTCTGCGCCCGTCTCTTTTCCACCCGTGCCGCCTCGCTGCGTGCCCGTTTCAATCTGCGGGCCTGGAGAAAATCCAACAGACGCGCCTGAGCGGCAGGCAGGGTATGATAGGCCTTCAGCGCCATCCCCCCGATACCGTCCATGACCGACAGCCAGGAGATGCCGGTAAACAGGGTGATACCGCTCAGCAACAGCGCCAGCAGCAGCAGGGTGCTGCCGGCAAAGCTGAAGATGGAGACCAGGGTCTGCTGCAGAAACGCGCCCAGAATGCCGCCACTGCCACTCGGCAGCGACATCGACCCGGTATGAATCTGCATGGCCGCCAGGGCACTGCCCGCCCCCAGGGTGATAAAAAATCCGGTCCAGCGCAAGGCCATCAGGTGCGGGTTGGCGCCGGCTTCCTGTTTTCCCTCCTGGAAGATCAGCCAGCCGCTCCAGGCCACCATGATCGGCAGCACGTAAGCCAGCAGCCCAAACAGGCTGAGAAAGACATCCGAGAACCAGGCACCCAGCGGTCCACCCGCGTTCAGCACATGCTCCCGGGGACCGGTAAAGGACCAGCCGGGATCCTCCGGGGAATAGCTGCCGAGAGAGAGCATGAGATAGGCCGAAATGGCCAGGAGCAGCAGAAACGCGCCCTCCTTCAATATCCGCCCCATATGCATCACCGGTTCTACCTGCTCTGTTCTTCTGGCCTGCGCCACTCGTACCTCTGACTGCTACTGCTGCGGAGTCGGGGGCGGAGCATCCTCCCCCGACTCGAACTCCCCTGCTGGGGGCAATTAAATTTTGGAATTATATGGTTACAGAGACTAATTCGCCTAATTTCTTCCCTACGATACTACTTTCTGGTTCCCACGCCCTGTGTGGGAACCTCTGCCAGGATCCGGCGCCATGCCATGCAGCGCGGGAGCGCCACGGATAGCGTTCCCACGTAAAAAGTGGGAACGAAGGGGCGACAAAGCAGAGTGCCCGCTGCTTCTGCTCTGCCCACCGTGCTCTACTTCAGCGCTGGGTGCACGGTCTCGCCGCCCTCCACGTTGATACCTCGCTTCAGTGCCGGATCGTCTTGCCAGCCGCCGCCCGCCAGTTTCAGCACATAGGGGATCAGGCTGGCAGAGAGGGCCTGGCTGGCGGTGCGGGGGACGGCGCCCGGCATGTTGGTGACGCAGAAATGGGTCACACCGTGCACCTGGTAGGTCGGGTCTTCGTAGGTAGTCGGGCGGGTGGTCTCGATACATCCCCCCTGATCCACCGCGATATCCGCCACCACGCTTCCCGCCGCCATGCTGGCGACCTGGGCCTCCGACACCACACGGGGTGCCCTGGCGCCCGGCAGCAGCACCGCGCCCACCAGCAGGTCGGCCTGACACACCTCCTGATCCACCTGTTCCGCATAGGGGTAGAGGGCGGTTACGTTGTTGCCCAGGCTGCGCATCTGCTGCAGCTTTTCCGGTTTCTTGTCGAATACCGTCACCCAGGAGCCGCCCGCTGCGGCCAGGCGGGCCGCATTACCGCCGGCGTTACCCGCCCCGAAGATGACGATCTTTCCCCGGTCTGCCGCCGGTAGTCCCCCGAGCATGAGCCCCTTCCCTCCCTGAGGCCGGTGCAGCAGATGGGTACCCACCTGGATCGACAACCTTCCCGCAATATCGCTCATGGGTGCCAACAGCGGCAGGGTCCCATGCTCCTCCACCGTCTCAAACGCCACCGCGGTCAGACCGATCTCCAGCAGCCGCTCCAGCAACGCCTGCTCCGCTGCCAGATGCAGGAAACTGAACAGCAGATGGTGGGATCGGAGTCGGTTCAGCTCCGGTCCCACCGGTTCCTTGACCTTGACGATCAACTCGCCTTCGCCGTAGAGGGTATCCGCATCGAGGAGGATGGTCACTCCCTGCTCGGTATACAGCGTATCCGGGTAACCACTGGCTTCACCTGCACCCCTCTCCAGAAACACCTGGTGGCCGGCCCGAACCAGCTCGCCACAGGCGTCCGGCACCAGACCGACCCGCCCTTCCAGTGGTTTTATCTCCCGCGGAATTCCTATCTTCATCAGGGTATCCTTTACGCTCCGGCTAACATTACGTACTATTCGTTTCGTTGTTCCCGAACACTGGACTCGTTCCAGAGCCCGGAGTTCCCGTTCGAGTCTCGATACTACGAGAGATATCAGTTTTTCGATTCTGGCAGGCCCGGTTCGACCAGGCATCGATGCCGCATAGCCCGTAATTCTCCGGGCCGGCATCCAGGCAACCCGACCGGGTCCGTCAGTTGGAGTGATTATACATGAGCGATACCAAACATTGCCGTCTGCTGATCCTGGGATCCGGCCCGGCGGGATACACCGCCGCTGTCTACGGGGCGCGCGCCAACCTGAAGCCGGTCCTGATCACCGGTATGGAGCAGGGCGGACAGCTCACCACCACCACCGAGGTGGACAACTGGCCGGGAGACTGGGAAGGTGTCCAGGGCCCGGAACTGATGGACCGGATGCTCAAGCATGCGGAGCGATTCGATACCGAGATCATATTCGACCACATCAACAAGGCCGATCTCACCGCCAGACCTTTCACCCTGACCGGTGACGCGGGGATCTACACCTGTGATGCACTGGTCATCGCCACCGGCGCCTCTGCCCAGTATCTGGGACTCGAGTCCGAAGAGGCATTCAAGGGGCGTGGCGTCTCCGCCTGCGCCACCTGTGACGGTTTCTTCTATCGCGGCCAGAAGGTCGCCGTCATCGGCGGCGGAAACACCGCGGTGGAAGAGGCGCTCTACCTCTCCAACATCGCCAGCGAGGTGGTGCTGGTGCATCGCCGTGACGCCCTGCGGGCAGAGAAGATCCTGCAGCAGCAGATACTCGAAAAGACCGGGCACGGCAACGTCACCATCGCCTGGGATAGTGTCCTGGACGAGGTGCTGGGGGACGATACCGGGGTCACCGGCATCCGCATCCGCAACGTCAAGGACGACAACACCACGGACATCGAGTTGCAGGGGGTGTTCATCGCCATCGGCCACAAACCCAACACCGAGCTGTTCGAAGGCCAGCTGGATATGGAACACGGGTACCTCAAGGTCGTCGGCGGCACCGACGGCCGCGCTACTGAGACCAGCACTCCCGGTGTGTATGCGGCCGGGGACGTGATGGACCATATCTACCGCCAGGCCATCACCTCCGCCGGTAGCGGCTGTATGGCGGCACTGGATGCAGAGCGTTACCTGGACGCACTGGATAAGGACGATTGACCAATGGCAGAAAAGCCCCCTCTCCCTCAAGGAGAGGGGGCCCTCTGTTGGAGGGCGAGGCGTTGAGTCACGCTTCTCACTTTGGAACGGGCTCCGGCCAGACCCTCCACAGGTGAGGAGGCCGCACTGACGCATGCTTTTCCAGCTGGACCCGATGCACCCCGATGCACCCTTTCCCCCGGTGGAACTGGCCGAGGAGGAGCCGGACGGGCTGCTGGCCATCGGTGGAGACCTCACCCCCGCCCGCCTGATCAACGCCTACCGGGCCGGCATCTTTCCCTGGTACTCGGAAGGTCAGCCGCTCCTCTGGTGGAGCCCCGACCCGCGCCTGGTACTCTACCCGGAGCGGATCAGGATCTCCCGCAGCCTGGGCAAGACGTTGCGCAACAAGCCCTTCGACCACACCTTTGACCACGCCTTCGAAGAGGTCATCCGAGCCTGTGCCAACATCCGGCGGAATGACCAGGGAACCTGGATCACCAACGACATGACCCGAGCTTATAATGAGCTGCACCGGCTGGGCCATGCCCACTCGGTGGAAGTGTGGCTGGACGGGAAACTGGCCGGGGGCCTCTACGGCATCGCCATCGGCCGGGTCTTCTTCGGTGAATCCATGTTCAGCCACCAGCGGGACGCCTCTAAGGTAGCTCTGGTCCGGTTGGCGCAACAGCTCTCCGAATGGGGCTTCAAGCTGATCGATTGCCAGGTCTACACCCCCCACCTGGCCTCGTTGGGCGCAGAGGAGATCAGCCGCTCCCGTTTCTGCAGAGCACTCGAACAGTGGTGCCCGCAACCGGGCCCGGAAGGAAGTTGGACCGCGGCCCACACCCCTGTCCATGACTGAACCGGACCAGAACCAGCTGCGGCTCTATCTCTCCGGGCAACACGACTGTGCCTATCTGCCGGGAATGAAGGCCCGTTCACTCGTCATCGACCCGGAAGCCCGAATGACCCCGCCCCTCTACGGGATGCTGCTCGAGCACGGTTTCCGGCGCAGCGGTGGCATGGTCTACCGGCCCAGGTGCCAGGCGTGCAGCGACTGCATCCCGGTTCGAATCCCGGTGCCCCGGTTCCAGCCCCGGCGGGCACAGCGCCGGGTCTGGAAAAAACATCGAGGGGTGGTGGTGCGAGCACGGGAACCCCGCTTCCTGCAGGAGCACTATGAACTCTACGCCCGTTATATCCTCGACCGACACCCGGATGGGGAGATGGCAGACGTCTCGGAGGAGAAATATATGGCGTTTCTCGCCTGCGACTGGTGTGCCACCCATTTCGTCGAGTTCCGTCAGGAAGACGGCCGGCTGCTGGCGGTCGCAGTGACCGATCTACTCCCCCGGGGCCTGTCCGCGGTCTATACCTTTTTCGAGCCGGCCTGTTCACATCTGAGCCCCGGGGTGTTGTCCGTGCTGTGGCAGATCCAGGCCGCCCGGGAACTGGGGCTCTCCTGGCTCTACCTGGGGTACTGGGTCCCGGGCTGCCGCAAGATGAGTTACAAGGAGGAGTACCGGCCGATCCAGACCCTGGCGGCGAATCAATGGCAGGAGGCAGGCCGGGGGGAGCCGATCCTGATGTGAGAAAATTTCTGAATATGGAAAGAATTTCCTATGCGTTTACAGACAAAAAATAGCCGCGGATTGGCGCGGATTATACACGGTGGAAAAAGAATCACCACGAAGCACAAGAAGAATTCTTGTTTCTAAAAGTTTCTTCGTGTTCTTCGTGCGCTTCGTGGTTAAAACCTTGGTTAGATGTTTACACAGAGCATCAGGAGACAATGGTGGGCTCACCTGCGGGCGCTTTATGTTATACTCCCGCCGCAAATTCAACAGCGTGAAGGATCGAAGAAAAGCGAATGGCTAAAGAAGACTTTATCGAAATGGAAGGGACGGTGATCGAAACCCTCCCCAATACCATGTTCCGGGTGGAACTCGAGAACGGGCATGTTGTGACTGCCCATATATCGGGCAAGATGCGCAAGCATTACATCCGCATCCTGACCGGTGACAAGGTCACCGTCCAGCTGACCCCCTACGATCTGAGCAAGGGCCGCATTACCTACCGCGCCCGCTGATAAGGCCCGACGCCCGCTCCGGGCGCAAACCATCAGTGCACGGTGTCGATTTCGAATTTGAACACCAGCTCCCCGTCCACCACGTCGATATGCACCACCCCACCCTCGATGAGCTTGCCAAACAGTAGTTCCTCAGCGAGCGGGCGCTTGATCTTCTTCTGAATCAGGCGTGCCATCGGCCGCGCACCCATCTTGTCATCGTAGCCGTGCTCTGCCAGCCACGCCCGGGCGGCGGCTCCAACCTGCAGGGAGACCCGCTTCTCCTCCAGCTGTCCCTCCAGCTCGAAGATGAACTTGTCCACCACGTGCTCGATCACCCCCGCTGGCAGAGACTGGAACTGAATGATGGCGTCCAGCCGGTTGCGGAACTCGGGTGAAAAGAATCGCTTGATTGCCTCCTTGCCGTCGCTGGCGTGATCCTGGGTGGTAAACCCGATCGACGGACGTCCCATCACATCGGCCCCGGCGTTGGTGGTCATGACGATCACCACGTTCCGAAAATCGGCCTTGCGACCGTTGTTGTCGGTCAGGGTACCGTGATCCATCACCTGCAGCAGCAGGTTGAAGACATCCGGGTGCGCCTTCTCGATCTCATCCAGCAGCAGCACCGAGTAGGGGTGTTTGTTGATCTCCTCGGTGAGCAGCCCCCCCTGGTCGAAACCCACATACCCCGGGGGGGCGCCGATCAGGCGGGAGACCGTGTGCCGCTCCATGTACTCGGACATGTCGAAGCGGATCAGCTCGACCCCGAGTATCCGCGCCAGCTGACGGGTCACCTCGGTCTTGCCAACGCCGGTGGGCCCGGCAAACAGGAACGAGCCCACCGGTTTCTGCTCGTTGCCGATCCCGGAGCGGCTCATGCGGATGGCGCTGGAGAGTGCCTCGATCGCCTGGTCCTGACCGAATACCACCAGTTTCAGATCCCGGTCGAGGGTACGCAGCGCCTGCATATCGGTGACCGAGATGCTCTTCGGCGGTATCCTGGCCATCTTGGCCACGATATTCTCGATGTCAGTCACGCCGATGGTCTTCTTGCGCCGGGAGGGGGGCATCAACTGCACCCGGGCCCCGGCCTCGTCGATCACGTCGATCGCCTTGTCCGGCAGATGCCGGTCGTTGAGATAGCGCTCGGAGAGTTCTGCCGCGGCACGCAGTGCCTTCTGTCCATAGCGGATGTTGTGGTGCTCCTCGAAGCGGCTCTTGAGCCCGCGCAGGATCGCCACCGTCTCCTCCACCGAGGGCTCGGTGATGTCGATCTTCTGAAAACGTCGCGCCAGGGCCCGGTCCTTCTCGAAAATGCCCCGGAACTCCTGGTAGGTGGTGGAACCGATGCAGCGCAGCTCCCCCGAGGCCAGCACCGGCTTGATCAGGTTGGAGGCATCCATCACCCCGCCGGAGGCAGCCCCGGCCCCGATGACGGTGTGGATCTCGTCGATGAACAGGATGGTGTCCGGCTCCTTCTTCAGCTGGGCCAGCACCGCCTTGAGCCGTTTCTCGAAGTCTCCCCGATACTTGGTACCAGCCACCAGGCTGCCCAGATCCAGCGAGTAGATGGTGGCGCCGGCCAGCACCTCGGGCACCTCCCGGTCCTCTATCATCTTGGCCAGCCCTTCGGCGATGGCGGTCTTGCCGACACCCGCCTCTCCCACCAGTAACGGGTTGTTCTTACGTCGCCGGCAGAGGGTCTGGATGGTGCGCTCGATCTCTATCTTGCGACCGATCAGGGGGTCGATCTTACCCAGCCGCGCCTGTTCGTTCAGATTGACGGCATAACTGTCCAGTGCGCTGCTGGCCGGCGCCTCGCTCTCCGATGCGTCGCCCCCGGTGGGGATGTCGTTGTCACCCTCCTCCTCGGACTCACCGTGGACCTTGGAGATACCATGGGCGATGTAATTGATTACATCCAGGCGTGCGATATCCTGCTGGTGCAGAAAATAGACCGACTGGGACTCCTGCTCGCTGAAAATGGCCACCAGCACATTGGCCCCGGTCACCTCGTTCTTTCCCGATGACTGGACATGGAACACCGCCCGCTGCAGCACCCGCTGAAAACCGAGGGTCGGCTGGGTCTCCTGCCCCGCCTCTTTCGGCATCACCGGTGTGTTCTCCTCGATGAACCGGGTGATATCCCGGCGCAGACGCTCGGTATCCGCACCACAGGCGCGCAGCACGCTGGCCGCCGTAGGGTTGTCCAGCAGTGCCAGCAGCAGGTGTTCGACCGTCATAAATTCATGCTGCTGGGCCCGGGCCTGTTTGAAGGCCTGGTTCAGGGTGAATTCCAACTCTTTGCTTAACATCGACATACAGTTCTGTGTCTCTCCGCTTTACAGGACGTTCGACCGCAAAATTGGATCAGGTTTCCTCCATGGTACACAAAAGAGGGTGCTGACTGCTGCGGGCATAGTCATTCACCAGCGCCACCTTGGTCTCCGCAATCTCGCGGGTGAAGACACCGCAGACCCCAACCCCCCGGGTATGCACGTGCAGCATCACTTGGGTCGCCTTCTCCCTGTCCATCCGGAAAAAAGACTCCAGCACCTGAACCACGAATTCCATGGGAGTATAGTCGTCATTGAGCAGCATCACTTTGTACATGGGAGGCCGCTTCAGTTTTGGTTTCGCTTCCTGCAGCGCAAGACCGCTGTCCTGATCGTTTTCTCTTCTCTCTGTCATAGTTCCGAATTTTAGCTGAAAACCCTTGCTGCGCGTAATCCGAGGTCTCCCTGGCCAATATTTGACCGATACGGGCAGAAGGCTATATTCTTCTAGCAAGTGGGGTCGTAAGCGGATAAAAACAAGTTGGCGCCTACCCCCATGGCAGGAACTTCCTGGGCAGCACGTTCGATCGTGCAGTCAGGGAAGGATGGAGTAATTTTTACAGTTGTATTTGGAGGAGTATGTGAGATGGCGACTGGTGTAGTTAAGTGGTTCAATAATGCCAAAGGCTACGGGTTTGTAACGCCCGATCAGGGTGAACAGGATGTATTCATTCATTTTTCGGCAATCACCATGGATGGCTACAAGACCCTGAAAGAGGGTCAGAAAGTGCAGTTTGATCTGGAGCAGGGTCCAAAAGGTCTGCATGCAGCCAACCTTCAGGAGGTCTCGGAGTAACCAGCCCCTGTTCTCACCACCCTCCGCTCCGTCCGGATCTCATCCGCGAACTGTGCGGGGTGTGGTGAGAAGTGACACCGCACCGAATCCACACTCCCCTCGCAGACAGCAGCCGTCGCACAGCGGCCGCCGGGTACAAGCCTGTTTGGCGTGGCTGACGATCAACCCATGGTACTCGTTGTACAGGGCAGTATCCGGTCCCAGCCCCTGTTGGAACCTCTGGCGCAGCGTTTCGTAGGGCTCGTCCCCGGCCACCATCCCGAGGCGTGAGAAGATCCGCCGGGTGTAGCTGTCGATCACGAATACCGGGCGGTGAAAGGCGTAGAGCAGTATATCGTCCGCTGTCTCCGGCCCCACCCCGTTTACCTCCAGCAGTGCCGGTCGCAGAGTCTCTGTCGGCATCGTCCCCAACCCTGACTCCCCCCCCTGCTGCCGAATGAAACGGCAGAGATTGATCAGCCGCCTGGCCTTGACGTTGAAATAGCCGGCCGGCCGGATCAGTTCGGCCAGCACCTCCTGGGACAGGGCGAGCACACCGTCGAGGGAGAGCACACCGGAGGCCTTGAGGTTGGCGATGGCACGCTCTACGTTGACCCAGGCGGTATTCTGGGTCAGCACCGCCCCCACCATGATCTCGAACCGGGTGTCCCCCGGCCACCACTGCTGGGGTCCGTAGGCACCGTGCAGGATATCGTAAACCCGGCGCAGGGTTTCAGGTCCGATTTCAGCCATCGCTCAGAAGTATCAGATTTA
>JAUXBK010000058.1 GCA_030619405.1 Sedimenticola sp.
GACGGCCTTCTGCGGTGATACCCTTGGGTGGCAGCAGGTGAAACCTGCCCGGTTGGACATGCTTGGGTGGCAACCATCCTTGTCGCCTTGCGGTTGGAGTTCTCAGCATTCTTCCCTGAGGATCAAGTCGCCAGTATATCAGACCACTTGCTCGGCTTTCCTGGCGAGAGTGAGAAGGAGTGGCAGCGATCCCTTGATCTAGTGGAGCGGATCGGCTTCGGCCACCTCCACATCTTCGTCTACTCTGCGCAGCCGGGCACCCGGGCTCGGCCCTGCCGAACCCGGTCCCCCGGGAGATCATCCGTGCCCGCCGTCAGGCACTGCACATCCTCGGCAGCCGCCTGAAACGGCAGATGCTGGAACGGTTTGTGGGGCGCACCTTCCCGGTACTGGTCGAACAGCGCCAGGAGGGGAGCGGCGGAGAAGTGTTGTGGACCGGTTACACACCGAATTTCCTGCGTGTCGCGACCCCGGGTGGCCCCGACGACGGACTGGAGAATCAGGTCGGGAAGTTCAGACTGAAGGGTGTGAACCGATTCAGGTGATCGATTGCTGGGCGTCTGATATTCCGTCCGAGTAGGCCGGCGGCCTTTCAGTCGGGGCAGTGGTCTGCGATAAAGGTCTGCATGTGCCGGTAGTGGCTCCCCCGCCAGTACAACCGACCACAGGCCCGGCAGCGCCAGAAGCGTTTATGTGCGGTGCGGACCGCCGGCGGCAGCTGCGTTTCGACCTGCTTCCGGGCAACCGGCTCCAGCAGAGCGTTACAGCGGATACAGCGGCTGAAGGGGTGGATCAGGCGGCACAGGTCGAGGCGCTGCAGCAGATAGCTCAGCTGTTTCCTTGGGGCGATGGGCCGAAGGTAACAACCATGGGTGACCGCCCTTCGCATCAGCAATGCCCGATCCCGGGTCAGGATGATTCTGCCCTCTTCCTCTGCGCGGGCCGCCACCACCCGATCGTCACCCGCCACCGGGTAGAGGGTGTCGAAACCAAGCATCCGCAGATAACCGGCCAGGCGGCCGAGATGGGCGTCGGCCAGAAACCGGGGCTGGCGCAGGACCCGCTCCCGCAGGCGCAACAGCGGGCTCACATCGATCGACTCGAACATGGGGTAGACGCTGACCCGGTCACCGTTCATCACCGGCTGTTCCAGGGGGACTGAGACACCGTTCAGCAGGATGATCTCCACCTCGGTGTGGGGCACTCCGAAGTTCTCGATCAGGTGGCGAACCGGTACCGGGGGCTGGAAACTCAGCGCGGTATCCCGGCCGCGTCGGTCCGACACCAGAAATTCATTCAGCTCGGCATAGAAACGAAAGTGTGCGACCGCCACTGCTGCTCCATACCATCTCAGATGGAAAACTCCGCCCAGACCGGGCAGTGATCGGACGGGCGTTCCATCCCCCTGATATCGTAGGCGATGCCGGCCGCTGTCAGGCGTTTGTTGAGAGGTCGGGTGGCCAGTATCAGGTCGATACGCAACCTCCGCCTGGGATCACGGTCGAAACCACGGCTGCGGTAATCGAACCAGCTGTAGCGCCTCTGCTGCTCCGGGTGGAGGGTGTGATAGGTATCCTCCAACCCCCACCCCTTGCTTCCAGCAGGTGGGCGATCTCGCCTGGGCCGCAGTGACATGCGTTCACAGTTGCGCCGTTTCTTCGAGGTGAACCGTTACTACATCGTGCTCGCGGCGCTCAAGGTGCTGGCGGAAGAGGGGACGGTAGAGCTGGCGGAGGTCGCCCGGGCGATCAGGAAGTACCGTGTCGACCCGGAAAAAACCAATCCGGCGCTGAGCTAGTCCGGATGTCGATCCGGTTACTGCGCGGTTTATGGGTGCAACGAATCCAGGTATGCGTTCACGAACAAAAAATGGCCGCAGATTGACGCGGATGAACGCGGATAATATGTTTTTTACGTTTGAATTAATGCATCATCCGTGCTGATCCGCGTCAATCTGCGGCTGAAGGTCTCTTGCATTCTATAATCATGGATTTTCATTCAGATAATTTCAGCGCCTCTTACATGAATCGATTTGTTAAATTTCAATTAGTTAATTTGGAAAAATGCTACTGAATTAATAAGAACGATAGAAAATAATAAAAAGTTATAATTGCCATGATTATAATATGGTAAATTACAACTTATTGATATCACAGTATTTTATAAATGGCATGATTTGGTTGTAAGAAAATACCACGATTTTTCATTGCGATAGTCCCAGTAATTTGGGTAGCGGTTATTTTTCAACACTCCTATGCAATTCTATTTTTTATCAGTAATAACAGGTAGTTAAAAATATTGATCAAACGAAACCAACCAAATTTCCTAGAAAAAAGTTACCCTAATTATCATAATGAAAATCCATGATAATGAATATGCATGTCTCTTCGCGCTCTTCGTGGTAAAAACCTGAAGATTGGGTATCGGCACCCGTGTGTCACACCGGAAATCACCAGATGCTGACAGCAAATAATTCAGTTTTATCCGCAGATAGGATAATCTTGACCCGAACCCCGCCTGCGAATAAAAAACCCCAGAGAGCCCCGCGTATGAGCAACATTGCAGAGATCACCCTCCCCGACATCGGTGATTTCGAATCGGTCGACATCATCGAAGTGCTGATCAAACCTGGTGACGAGCTGCTGGCGGAAGACCCGCTGATCACCCTGGAGAGCGACAAGGCCACCATGACCATCCCCTCTCCCCATGCGGGCAGGGTGAAAGAGGTGCTGGTGAAGGTGGGTGACGGCATCTCCCAGGGCGGGGCGATACTGAAACTGGAGCTGGCCGAGGGGGAGAACCTGGATGCGCCGCAGGCGTCCAGCGTGGCCCCGGTCTCCGGGGTGGTCAAGGGCACGGCGGACCGGCAGGTCGAGGTGGTCGTGCTGGGGGGTGGGCCAGGGGGATACACGGCGGCCTTCCGGTGTGCCGATCTGGGCCGGAAGACCCTGTTGATCGAGCGCTTCGCCGACCTGGGCGGGGTCTGTCTGAACGTGGGATGCATCCCCTCCAAGGCGCTGCTGCATGCGGCCGATGTGATCAGCGAGGCCGCCGAGATGGAGGCGATGGGTATTCGCTTCGGCAAGCCGGAGATAGACCTGGAGAAGCTGCGGGCTGGCAAGGAGAAGGTGGTCAGACGGCTGACTCAGGGGCTGAGCGGCATGGCCAAGCAGCGGGGGGTGGAGGTGGTCCATGGCTGGGCCGGTTTTGAGTCACCCAATCGGATCGGGGTGGAGACCGCGGATGGCCGGCTCTCCATCGAGTTCGAGAATGCCATCATCGCCTGTGGCTCGCGGCCGGTGGAGATCCCCGGTTTCCCCAGTGAGGACCCGCGTCTGATCGATTCCACCGGTGCTCTGGCGCTGGCGGAGATCCCCGGGAAGATGCTGGTCATCGGGGGGGGCATCATCGGCCTGGAGATGGGTACCGTCTACAGCGCCCTGGGCAGCCGCATCGACGTGGTCGAGCTGCAGTCCGGGCTGATTCCGGGTTGTGATCCGGATCTGGTCCGGCCGCTCAAAAAGCGGCTGGACAGGCGTTTCAATCGGATCATGCTGGAGACCCGGGTGACCGAGATCAAGGCCCAGAAGAACGGCCTCAAGGTCGTCTTCGAGGGCAGGAATGCCCCGGAGAAGCCGCTCATCTATGACAAGGTGCTGGTCGCGGTCGGGCGCCTCCCCAACGGCCGGCAGGTCGGTGCCGAGCAGGCGGGTGTGAAGGTGGACGACCGGGGGTTCATCCCGGTGGACGCCCACATGCGCACCAACGTACCCAACATCTATGCCATCGGTGACGTGGTGGGGAACCCGATGCTGGCCCATAAGGCGACCCACGAGGGGAAGGTGGCGGCCGAGGTGATCAGTGGCCAGCCCTCGCTGTTCGATCCGATGACCATTCCCTCGGTGGCCTATACCGACCCGGAAGTGGCCTGGATGGGTCTCACCGAGAGTGCGGCCAAGGCACAGGGTATCGAGTACCACAAGGGGGTGTTTCCCTGGGCCGCCTCGGGTCGGGCACTGGGCATCGGCCGGGACGAGGGCATGACCAAGCTGCTGTTCGACCCGGAGAGTGGGCGTCTGCTGGGTGCCGGGATCGTCGGCGTAAATGCGGGTGAGCTGATCGGAGAGGCGGTGCTGGCCCTGGAGATGGGGGCCGATGCCGAGGATATCGGACTGACCATCCACCCCCACCCGACCCTGAACGAGACCATCTGCCTGGCTGCCGAGATGGCCGAGGGGACCATTACCGATCTGCTGCCGCCCAGACGACGCAAGTAGCCATCGCCGGCGGCGGATGAAGCTCCACTATCGTGAATACGGGACCTACACCGGGCAGCGTCCGACCCTGATCTTCCTGCATGGCCTGCTGGGGTCGTCCAGCAATTGGCACAGCGTCGCCCGCCGGCTGGAAGCGGAGTATCACATCATCGTTCCCGACCTGCGCAACCATGGCAGTTCTCCCCACAGCCCCCGCATGAACTATCCGCTGATGTCCCGGGATCTGACCGAGCTGATCGACGAGCACGGCCTGGACTCGGTGCTGTTGATCGGCCATAGCATGGGGGGGAAGCTGGCCATGTGGTTGGCGCTGGAGCAGCCGGAACGGGTGCAGGCGCTGGTGGTGGTGGATATTGCGCCGGTCACCTACCCGGACCGCTTCACACCCATACTCACGGCCCTGCAGGGGATCGATCTGGCGCGCCTGCAGAGCCGGGCGGAGGCGGACCGGCAGTTGCGCGCCCAGCTGGAAGATTCGGGGCTGCGCCAGTATCTGCTGCAGAGCCTGGCGCGGAGAGAGAAGGGGTGGTCCTGGCGTGTCAATCTGAAAGTGCTGGTCCGGGAACTGGACGGGATACTGGGATTTACGATGACAGCGGCCGGCAGGGCCTATCTGGGACCCACCCTGTTCATCTATGGCACCGATTCCGACTACGTGACCGCAGAGGGCCGTCCTTCGATCCTGCAGCGCTTTCCCTATGCCCGGTTGCGCGCCGTTTCGGGCGCCGGTCATTGGGTCTATTCGGAGCAGCCGGAGGCGTTTCTCTCGGCGCTTTGCCATTTCCTGGATGGCCGCCGGACTCAGGAGTAAATCCATCTGTTCAGAGCTGCAGAGCAGGTGTCAGCTACCGTTGGCATGTAACTTCTCAATAAGTCAGGGCAGCCTGGACGCTGTAGGGGGTAAGCGTTGCGCACCCACCATCTTGGGCAGTGCAGTGCAGGTAGGCCCCTGATAAAAAACAAAAGCAAAAGCAAAAGCATTCTCGCGCAAAGACGCAAAGGCGCAAAGGAAAAACAAAACACAAAAACAAGATAAAAAAACAAATGGTTGTTGCTTGTTTCCACGCCCTGTACGAGAACCCGTACCATGGAACAGATTCTCTGCCAAATTTTTGACTATTGCGGGTATACGGTTGTTTCGACCCCCGGGTGATCGTTCAAATATGCCGCATTGAAAGTGCACCAGCAATAATCCTGCATTTATTGGGTTTTGTTTTTCAAGGTTTTCCTTTGCGTCTTTGCGTCTTTGCGCGAGTATGCTTTTGGTTTTAAGGTTTTCGATTGCGCCTTCGACAGCGTCCAGGCAATCCCGACTTATTGAGAAGTGACCGTTAGCACGATGTAAACTCCCGAGAGTCCGGTTTATTTTCCCGGCCGTTGGCCGCCAATGAAAGCGTACCAGCTGGTACGGAAGAGGATCTCAGTAATGACGAGCGATGGCAGTACCCTGATCGGCATACTTACGGACGTGGGCGAGAACGAGATGACGGCCACCATGGAGCGTATGGAGGGGGTGGGTTTTCCCGTAGTAGAGATCGATGGGGACCCGTTGGCAGTGGGGCAGATCGGCACCTACCTGATCATCCGGCAGGGACAGATCCAGGTGGTGGCGATGGTGCTTGCCGCCAGGCAGGACAGGCGTTCTCCGGAAAAGCTCCGGGAGCCTGAAAGCGCGGAGCGTTACCGGGGCGTGATGAAGCTGGTGCCGCTGGGGGAACTGGACGTCCAGCTCAATTTTCAGCGGGGTATCGTGCACTACCCGACACCCGGGGCAGAGGTCCATCTGGCCCGCAGGCGTGAGGTGGAGGCCTTGTTCAAAAAGCACCGCGCCCGGGGCTATGAACTGGGATACCTCCCGTCACGGCCATCGATAACCCTGTGTCTCGACCCGTCACTGCTGTTTGGCCGCCATCTCGCCATTCTCGGTCAATCCGGGTCCGGCAAGTCCTGGGGCGTGGCCAGCCTGCTGCAGCGGGCCGTGGCGACCATGCCCAACGCCCACATCATCCTGCTCGATCTGCATGGGGAGTATGTGTGGGCCGACCAGGAGGGGAAACGCCAGTCCGCATTCGACGAGTCGATCTACCGTTATCTGGATGCCCGTGAACTGGAGATCCCCTACTGGTTGCTCACCTACTCGGAACTGGTGGATCTGCTGATAGACCGCTCCGACAAGAGCGCTTCGACCCAGATGGCGTTTCTGCGTGAGGTGCTGCTGGTACTGCGCCGGAAGGCGAACAAGGATATGGAGGAGGCCAATATATCCATCGATTCACCGGTCTACTTCTCCCTGGTGGAACTGTATCACCAGTTCAAACGGGCCAATGAGCAGGTGACCGATTTCGGCAAGGTGAAGGGGCCGCTCTACGGCCAGTTCGATGAGTTTCTGATCAAGATCCAGGCGCGTTTCAATGATGTTCGCTATGATTTTCTGTTCAAGCCAAAGCGGCGCAGGACATCCGCCACTCTGTCTGATCTGCTGCGTGACTTCGTAGGTTTGAAGGACCCCAAGCGGCAGATCACGGTGGTGGATTTCAGCCCGGTCCCCTTCGATGTCAGGCCGACCCTATCGGCGCAGGTGGGGCGTCTCGCTTTCGAGTTCAACTACTGGAACCCTCGCTCGCGGGAGTTTCCCATCCTGCTGATGTGCGAAGAGGCCCATGCTTATATTCCCAGGGGCGCCGATACCCAGTATGAAGGGACCCGACGCTCTATGGAACGGATCGCCAAGGAGGGCAGAAAATACGGGGTTGGCCTGGCGGTGGTGAGTCAACGCCCCCACGAACTGTCGGAGACGGTTCTTGCCCAGTGCGGTAATTTCATCTGCCTGCGGGTGACCAATCCGGATGATCAGCAGTATATCCGTGACCTGGTGCCGGATGCCGAGAGCGGACTGGTGGATATTCTCTCCGCATTGGGACGGGGTGAGGCGATGGCAATGGGGGAGTCGGTCCCGCTCCCCACTCGTTTTCAGTTTTACCGCCCCAACCCGCCGCCCAACAGCAGCGACGTTGATTTCTATGGCCAGTGGCGAGAGGGCCCCCAGGACTTCGACGTGGAGGCGATAGCCGATCGCTGGCGGCGCCAGGGGAGATAGAATCAGGACCAGGGACCAGGGACCAGGGATTGCCTGGTGGCACCGCTCCGCGGTGCCACCCATCCCCGGGCGCCCCGCGACGGGTCGGGAGGGATGGTAGGTTGGGCTTCGCAAGCTCATACCAACCTACCCGTGGACACCCGGGTCCTTCTTCCGGATGGCTCTGCGCTTCTCGGTGCGACGCGAAGAGAAGGGCACCTCCCGGTACGAAGAGCGATCCCCTGCTGTCTTCCACCTCCGACAGCCGGCTTCTGTATTCCCCCCTCTCCCAGTATAATCCCCCGCTTCATTCCCAATCCCCGTATCAGCGCCCCCGGGCGCCAATCTGGAGCAACTCTCATGTCAGCGTCTGGTGTCAATAAAGTGGTGCTCGCCTATTCCGGCGGCCTGGATACATCCATCATTCTCAAATGGCTGGAGGATGAGTACCAGTGCGAGGTGGTGGCCTTCACTGCCGATATAGGGCAGGGGGAAGAGGTGGAGCCGGCCCGGGCAAAGGCCGAGGCGGCAGGCATCAAGGAGATCTATGTCGAAGACCTCACCGAGGAGTTCGTGCGCGATTATGTCTTCCCCATGTTCCGGGCCAATACCGTGTACGAGGGGGCGTACCTGCTGGGCACCTCCATCGCACGGCCTTTGATCGCCAAACGGCTGGTGGAGATCGCCAATGAGACCGGTGCCGATGCCATCGCCCATGGGGCGACCGGGAAGGGCAACGACCAGGTACGTTTCGAACTGGGTGCCTATGCGCTGAAGCCCGACGTGAAGATCATCGCACCCTGGCGGGAGTGGGACCTGTTGTCCCGGGAGAAGCTGATGGCCTATGCCGAGACCCATGGTATCCCGGTGGAGCTGAAACGGGGGGGGAAGAAGTCCCCCTACTCCATGGACGCCAATCTGCTGCACATCTCCTACGAGGGTTACGATCTGGAGGATCCCTGGACCGAGCCGGGGGAGGAGATGTGGCGCTGGACGGTCTCTCCGGAGCAGGCGCCCGACCAGCCGACCTATATCGAACTCACCTATGAGCAGGGGGACATTACGGCCATCGATGGCGAGCCGATGAGTCCGGCCACGGTACTGCGCACCCTGAACCGGATCGGTGGCGAGAATGGCATCGGCCGCGACGATATCGTGGAGAACCGCTACGTGGGGATGAAGTCCCGGGGCTGTTATGAGACCCCTGGAGGGACCATCATGCTCAAGGCGCATCGGGCCATGGAATCCCTGACTCTGGATCGTGAGGCGGCCCACCTCAAGGATGAGCTGATGCCCCGTTATGCGGATATGGTCTATAACGGCTACTGGTGGAGCCCGGAGCGGGAGATGCTGCAGGCCGCCATCGACCAGACCCAGAAGGTGGTCAACGGTGTCGTGCGGCTCAAGCTCTACAAGGGCAACGTGATGGTGGTGGGACGTAAATCCAGCAGCGACAGTCTGTTCGACGAGTCCATTGCCACCTTCGAGGACGACGCCGGGGCTTATGATCAGAAGGATGCAGGGGGCTTCATCAAGCTCAACGCCCTGCGGCTGAGGGTTGCCGCCAAACGCAAAAGCTCCACCAGATGATCTGTTGCTGCGTGCTCAGGGGGCATTCTATCCGCGCCAATCCACAGCAATGTACGGTTTCTCCATCACAGAATGCCCATCGCTTTCACAGGAACGGCGGAGTCTTTTCAAGTCAACCACTTTAAAAATAGGGGATAGCAGGCTAGTCTATAGCTTATGTCTGGCGAATCCACCTCTCCGGAACAAGAAGAGCGCCCTCTGATTGCCGTCAGCCGCTGCCTGCTGGGAGAAGCGGTGCGGTATGATGGCGGTGACCGCCGGGTTCCGTGGATCACAGATGTACTCTCCGTTCACTGCGACCTGATGCCCCTCTGCCCCGAGGTCGAAGCGGGTCTCGGTGTACCCCGCCCTGCAGTTCGGCTGGTGGGTGAGGAGGGTTCTCTGCGCGCGCTGGGGGTGGATGATCCACACCTCGATGTTACCCCTGAAATTTCGTGTTACAGTGCCCGCAAGGTACAACAGCTGGAGCAGGTGGACGGTCTGATTCTCAAGGCGGGCTCTCCCAGTTGTGGTCTCACCGATACTCCCCGATTCAATCCCAGCGGGGGAGAGCTCGGACATGGGGCGGGTCTGTTCAACCAGGCGGTAGTAGCGGCATGGCCGGCACTGCCGGTAACGGATGAGGTGGCATTGGCATCTGAGGTGGCGCGGGTCGCATTCCTGATGCGGGTGTTCCGCTATCGCTGCCATCGCCATAGCCAGGCTTTGGTTCAGGCTCGGGTACCGAACAGCCCGTAAAAAAATCCGGCTTCTCCAGCGCTTCGCTGCACTTTTTCGAAGAGTAGGTGGGGCGTTGCGGAGTACGACGGCTCAGGGAACGCTCCTTGCTCTCCATCTCCAGCAGCTGTCGTGCGGGTGCGCAGGGTTTGCTCTCGGAACACTCGCCCGCAGGCCCGCATACGAAGGAGACCAGTTTCTGGCAGCTGGTGGGTTTCTTGGAGACTTTTTTCTCGATCTCGCAGCGCTTGAAAAAGGCCTCGTTGGCCAGTGCCTCACGGCATTGGGCCGTTGTCTCCTGGCCCCCTTTCCCGCGCGTCTGCCAAGCCTCTTCTTTTTCCAGCTTCATCAGCTGGCGGGCGGGTGAGCAGGACTCGTCGTCGCTGCACTCGCCGTTGAAGCCGCACACCTTGATCACCAGTTCCACACAGGGAGAGGGAGTGGGGGTCATGGTTTCATCGGTGACCTGAGGGACGAAGGGGGTCTGATGGGTGCCGCCGCCGCCGCTGGTCACGACCCCGTCGGTAACGATGATAACTGACCCGTCATTCAGCTGATGGACACCATCCCATAGCTGGGTCGAGCCCTTGTCCGAATAGACTGTGGCGCGGTTGGTGGTTGGGTCGACCCTGACCACCTCCCCGTCTTCCAGGGCACCGGTCCAGTCCTGGGCAAGGAGCAGACCGGGGAGCAGCAGGACAAGCAAAAGTGACAGCAGACATTGTGGGCGATACATGGATGACTACCTTGAAAGCATTTGTTCCGAGGTAACTATTCAGCCTTGCCCATGGATCGTGGTGATCATGGGGTATTTGTTCCGGAAGACGCTGTGAATACATCCCTGTACGCTTGATGTTGGCATCCCTGCCAACAACACTTCCTCCACAAACACCCCATGATCGCCACTCAGTGCCAAATTCAAGACATGCTGAACAGTTACGTTCCGAGTAGACCTTAAGAAAAGAATTTGGGGCGCCTGCTTCGCAACCTGTTGATCTACAGGCTGTTCACGAACGTAAAAACCAAAATCTTTTTCTACAAGACCATAGTTTACCAGAACATGAAAATGTCTGAAACTCAGCGATCTGTTCCGCTTCCCGGTGACTCGCAGCGACATCGAATCAGTTCTGCCAGCATGGCGATATGGGTACTGTGCGTGTTCAGGGCAGGGATATACTGATACCCCTCACCGCCGGCAGAGAGAAAACAGTCCCTGTTTTCCTGCCCGATCTCCTCCAGGGTCTCCAGGCAGTCCGTCGGAAACCCGGGGCAGACGACCTGCACCTGCCGGACTCCTTCCTTTGCCCAGCGCGTCAGGGTTTCGTCGGTGTAAGGCCTGAGCCATTCGCTGCGTCCCATGCGTGACTGGAAGCTGGTCGCCCAGCGTTGCTCCGGCAGCTCGAGCTCCTCTGCCAGCCGCTGGGCCGTGGTCCGGCACTGCTGTGGGTAGGGATCCCCCTGTTTCGCATATTTTCTGGGTATCCCGTGGAAAGAGAACAGCAGCCGCTCCGCCTCGCCATGGTCTCTTTGAAAACGCCGTACGCTGTCGGCCATAACCCGGATATATCCCGGGTGGTCGTGGTAATCGCTGATGAAGTGCAGGCCGGGTATCCAGCGCCACTGGCTGAACACCTGACCAATGGCATCGAAAGTGGAGGCGGTGGTGGTGGCGGAGTATTGGGGATAGAGGGGAAGCACGGTGATGGTTCGGGCATTAGCCGTCCGCAGTCGCTCGAGCCCTTCGGCAATGGACGGGTTGCCGTAGCGCATCGCCAGTTCCACCCGGACCGGGTGTTCTATGGTCCGGTCCAGCACCGCCTGCAGCGCCTCCTGCTGCTCTCTGGAGATAACGAGCAGGGGAGAGCCCTGCTCTGTCCATATCTTCCGGTAGAGCCTGGCAGAGCGGCGCGGGCGGGTGTGCAGGATGACACCGTTCAGGAACAGCCACCAGGGCAGTTTCGGGAATTCGACCACCCTTGGGTCGCTCAGAAACTGCTTGAGATAACGACGTACATCGGCAGTTTTCGGGGAATCCGGGGTGCCGAGATTGGTGAGCAGTACACCGATGCAGGCGGGGGCGGTGGGGCAAGGGGAAACATCCTGCGGGCTCATCTCTCTTCTCTGAATCGTTCTGCGGCATTTTTTATTCGTGAACGCATACCGCAATAGTACAGCGAGCGGGCAGCCGGTGAAATAATTTCCACCAGGGCGCGGTCTTACTAGGAGGCTGTCCGAGAATGGATGACCTACTGCGCGAACGTGGATGCCGGCTGGATTTCACGCTCGAATTCGTTAAATATGGCCAATATTCGCCTCATTCGAGCGAAAAATCCC
>JAUXBK010000142.1 GCA_030619405.1 Sedimenticola sp.
ACCCTTCTTGGTCTCGTAGGAGGTCTCCAGCTGACCCAGCAGGTCGACCATCATGTCGTTGTCTTTGGCCAGTCGTTTGAGGCCGGTTACGAAGCTCGGCCAGGGGCCGCTCTCCAGTTGGTCCAGCATAGGTGTGTCATACATCGATTTCGTCATCTCTTTCCTCCCGGTGGAATGTATCAGCAAAGTCCCTCATCCGGGTACCCGAAACGGATTGGATGTCTGGACTCCACCAGCGATCGCTTCTGTTAAAAGTGATCTATTTCCTGAGTAATTAGAATGATTCCAGATATCATCATAGACAGGATGAGGGCGCAGAAAAACACCTGTTTTTTAAGGAATTGGGTCACGCAGGGTAAAAATCAGCGCTTTACGGCCAGGACAACCCCTCCCCGGCGTTCCCCCGCTCTATTACCTACGGCAGAGAGACCAGGATACGGGACCCGAAGGCATCGGCAACACGCCCTCTTCGTGCATCGGGTCTCACCGCTGTAAACCCGTGAGACAGCGCGATGGGAGAGTAGTTTTACTTAATTGTGCTGGCGCAGGATGTCGTAGATGCGGTCTTTCAGCAGCGCGCGCTTTTTCTTGAGCTCTTCCATATGGAAGTCTGAAGTAGGTTGATTCTGTGCCTCCAGGTCCCGGATCTTCTTGTCCAGCTGGTCGTGTTCATCCATCAGGCTGGAGAACGCCGGGTTGGTCTCGTGGAGTTTCTGGATCATCTGTTCGAGATTGGGGAACTCATGGACAATATCGTGGATTTCGCCGAGCATCGGTCTGCTTCCTGTAGAGATGGGGTATGAAAAAGGTTCGAAATGCATTATAGAGAGCCTTTTTGGTAGACAGCTTTGATGCAAAGCAACTGAACCGGAAAAAGCCATTGAGGCACCGTGGGAGACGCTTGAGTTTACACGACAGGATGCCGTGTTTACCCGGAAGGGGTACGGGCTACTGCCCAGACATCCACCCGTTCCACACCGGCCCGTTTCAGAGTTCGGGCCAGTTCAGCGACGGTGGCGCCGGTGGTGACCACGTCATCCACCAGCGCCACGTGTCGGGCCTGGATCCTGCCGACGACCTGAAACGCGCCCTGGATATTGCTGTGGCGTCCCTCCATGGCCTGTTTGACCTGAGGGGCAGTGTTTCTCTGGCGCCTGCAGATGAAGGGGGCGATCGGGATGCCCAGGTGACGACCGAGCGGATGCGCCAGCTCCAGTGCCTGGTTGTAACCCCGGCTGCGCAGGCGAGTGGGGTGCAGGGGAACCGGGACGATGAGTTCCGGCACCCCATGTTTCAGCATCGGTTCCAGATATTCTGCCATCAGCTCGGTGAGCAGGCGCCCATAGGCCAGTTTTCCGTGGAACTTGAGGCCGCCGACCAGCAAATCCAGCGGTGGCTGATAGAGGAGGGGGGTGAAGCAGCGATCGAAGGGAGGGGGGTGCAGGCGGCAGGCTCCGCAGGACCGGATGGCGGGGGCTCCCAAGGGGAGTGGCAGTGCGCAGCGGGGGCAGGGGTGAAGATTGTGCGGCAGTTCCCGGCGGCAGGCCTGGCACAGGTCGAGGCCCTCTTCACCACCCGCACCACAGAGCAGGCAGCGTGCCGGGTAGAGCCTCCGTTGAAGCTGTTTTATACAGTTGTAAACCATTGAGATCCCTCTCAGTTGACATATGGACGCCTGTCCATGACTATTCGCCCGATTATATTCGATATTCAGTAACCGTTCACGGTTATCAGTTTACAGTTTTCGGTTAATAAAACAGGAAGTTAGCTGGAGAGGTGGATATATTTTCTGGTCAGGATGCGAAACAGCTGATTCAGAAATCGATATCGAAAATGCTTCAGGCACTACGATCATTCGTTGAAAACCGTAAACCGTAAACCGTAAACGGTTACGACATTCCTAAACGACAGGAGTACGCACTTGAACCCCAGTGATCCCAACCAGCGACACGACTGGACCCTGGAGGAGATCGAGTCCCTGCTGGGCCTCCCCTTCAATGACCTCCTGTTTCGTGCCCAGGCCATTCACCGGGCCCACTTCGACCCCAACCAGGTACAGGTCAGCACCCTGCTGAGCATCAAGACCGGTGCCTGCTCCGAGGACTGTGGTTACTGCTCTCAGAGTGCCAGCCACGGGACCAGCCTGGAACAGGAGAAGTTGCTGCCGGTGGCTGAGGTGGTGAAGGCGGCCCGTTCCGCCCGGGAGAAGGGTGCCACCCGGTTCTGCATGGGCGCGGCCTGGCGCAACCCCACCGACCGGAACCTGGAGCGGGTGATTGAGATGATCCAGGCGGTTCACGCGCTGGGCATGGAGAGTTGCGTCACCCTGGGTATGCTGACTGTCGCGCAGAGCCGGCGCCTGAAACAGGCAGGGCTGGATTATTACAACCACAACCTGGATACCTCTCCGGAGTTTTACGGCAACGTCATCTCCACCCGCACCTTCCAGGACCGGCTGGAGACCCTGGAGCACGTGCGGGAGCAGGGGATCAACATCTGTAGCGGCGGCATACTCGGTATGGGCGAGTCCCGGCGCGACCGGGCCTCCATGCTGCGGGAGCTGGCCAACCTGCCGAAGCACCCGGAGTCGGTGCCGATCAATCTGCTGGTGCAGGTGGAGGGAACCCCGCTGTTCGGTGTCGATGAACTGGACCCGTTCGAGTTCATCCGCACCATCGCCGTGGCCCGCATCCTGATGCCCTCCTCCCATGTCCGGCTCTCTGCCGGCCGCAGCCAGATGAGCGATGAGATGCAGGCGCTCTGCTTCCTGGCCGGTGCCAACTCCATGTTCTACGGGGAGCGGCTCTTGACCACCGATAACCCGGAGACGGAGCGGGACCTGAAACTGTTCCAGCGCCTTGGACTCCGGTTCCAGGAGAGCAGCGAGCTCCAGGCCACCGAGGCCGGTTGTCGGCATGGGCAGGATACAGGGTTGGCGGCGCAGGCCTGACAAAGGGCATGGAGCCCGATCGATGAAACCTCTGCAACCTGAACTGGAGCGGCGCAAGGCGCAACACCTCTACCGCCGGCGTCGAATGGTGGAAGGTGCCCAGGGACCAGAGCTGATTGTGGACGGCCGGCAGATGCTGACCTTCTGCAGTAACGACTATCTGGGCCTGGCCAATCACCCCGAAGTGATCAGCGCCCTGCAGCGTGGTGCGGAGCGTTACGGGGTGGGCAGTGGGGCGGCCCATCTGGTGACTGGGCACAGACAGGCGCATCACGCCCTGGAGGAGGAGCTGGCGGCGTTCACCGGACGCTCGAGGGCGCTGCTCTTCTCCTCCGGTTACCAGGCCAATCTGGGGGTGCTCGGCGCACTGCTGGGTCGTGGCGAGCTGCTCTGTGAAGATCGCCTAAACCACGCTTCGCTGATCGATGGCGGGCGGCTCTCCCGCGCCTGGATGCGCCGTTTTCCCCACCGGGACCTGGTGGTGCTGGGGGAGCTGCTTCCCCGGTCGAAAGAGAGAGGCGGCCTGGTGGCCACGGACGGCGTTTTCAGCATGGATGGCGATCTGGCTCCGCTGCCGGAGATGGCCCGGTTGTGCCGGGAGCGGGGGGCCTGGCTGCTGGTGGACGATGCCCACGGCCTGGGGGTATTGGGCCGGGAGGGGCGTGGCACGATCGATCACTTCGGTCTCGGGGTGGATGAGGTGCCGATCCTGGTGGGGACCCTGGGCAAGGCGTTCGGCACCTCGGGTGCCTTCGTCGCCGGTTCCGAGGTGCTGATCGAGACCCTGATCCAGCAGGCGCGCAGCTATATCTATACCACCGCGCCGCCACCGGCGGTTGCGGAGGCGACCCGGGCCAGCCTGCGGCTGGTTCAGGCAGGGGAGCTACGGCGCCAGCGGCTGCGGGAGCTGATCGCCCTGTTCCGGGAGGGGGCCGGTGCCCTGGGTTTGCCTCTGATGCCCTCGGAGACGCCGATCCAGCCGCTGCTGGCCGGCACCTCGGCCCGGGCGCTGGCCTGGAGTGCAGCGCTGGAGCGGCAGGGGATCCTGGTGAGTGCGATCCGCCCGCCGACTGTGCCCGATGGGAGTGCCCGGCTGCGCGTCACCCTCTCCGCCGCCCACAGCCGGCAGCAGGTGGAACGGCTGCTGGAGGCATTGGCCAGTGCGCTGTCAATGGAGAGCGAATGAAACTCTATCATCAGACGACAGGGAGCGGCCCCGACCTGGTGCTGCTGCATGGCTGGGGGATGAGCGGCGCCGTGTGGGAGCGGGTGCTGCCACACCTGGCGCGCAACCACCGGGTATGGCGCATAGATCTGCCGGGGCACGGGGCCAGTGGGTACGACCCCCGGTCCGCCTCGCTGGAGGAGTGGGCATCGGCCTGTCTGGCCGTGGCACCGGAGCGGGCCTGCTGGGTCGGCTGGTCCCTGGGTGGGCAGATTGCCCTGCAGTGTGCGCTGCTGGCTCCCCGGCGGGTGGAACGTCTGTTGCTGGTCGCGAGCACCCCCCGTTTCGTTCAGGGGGAGGGCTGGGCCCATGCCATGGAGACCCAGACCCTGCAGCTGTTCGGCCAGACATTGCAGCGCAACCCGCGACAGACCCTGGCCCGGTTTCTCTCCCTCCAGCTCCAGGGGGACGAGGCGGTGCGGGAGACGCTGCGTCTGTTGCGTCGGGAGGTGGCCCGACGGCCTGAACCGGACCCATTGGCACTGCAACATGGGCTGGACCTGCTGCAGAGGGTGGATCTGCGGGAGCGGCTGGGGGAGCTGACGTGCCCGCTGCGGTGGCTGCTGGGGGAGCGGGACACCCTGGTGCCGGCGACCGTCGGCCCCGATTTGGAGTCGTTGTCCGGTGCCGGTGCCGATCGGGTGCCGGGTGCCGCCCATGTCCCTTTCCTCTCGCATCCAGAACCCTGTCTGGCTTGGCTGGAACAAAATCTGTTGAGGCAGCATGAACCTCTCCCCGCCTGACATCGACAAGCGGCAGAGCCGCATCGCCTTCTCCCGGGCGGCAGCGCGCTATGACGAGGTGGCGGTGCTGCAGCGGGAGATCGGCCAGCGCATGATCGAGCGTCTGGATCTGATCCAGCTCCAGCCGGAAGCAATCCTGGACCTGGGGGCGGGGACCGGTTTTGCCACCACCGCTCTTGGTCGGCGTTACCGCAAGACCCAGGTCATCGCCCTCGATTTTGCCTTTTCGATGCTGCTCCAGGCCCGCCGCCGGGGCAGCTGGTGGCGCCGGCCCCACTGTCTCTGCGCCGATCTGGAGCGGCTGCCCCTGGCGGATCAGAGCATCGATCTGATCTACTCCAACGCGGCGCTCCAGTGGAGCAACGACCTGGAACAGACCTTCACAGAGCTGCTGAGGGTGCTGAAACCGGGGGGGCTGCTGCTGTTCAGCACCTTCGGCCCGGACACCCTGAAAGAGCTGCGGGCCGCCTGGTCGGCAGTGGATGGCCACAGCCACGTGAGCCGTTTTCCGGATATGCACGATGTAGGGGATGCGCTGTTGCACTGCCGCTTCGCCGACCCGGTGATGGACGTGGACCGGATGACCCTTACCTACCGGGAGGTGACAGGACTGATGCGTGATCTGAAGCTGCTGGGGGCTCACAATGTCACCCGCGACCGGCCCCGCGGCCTCACCGGCAAAGGGCGCCTGCAGGCGATGCAACGAGCTTACGAGCAGTTCCGGGTGGATGGTCTGCTACCCGCCAGTTACGAAGTGGTCTACGGCCACGCCTGGGCACCGCTGAACCAGACCACCAGTGTCTGTGTGACCATGGATGGGATTGAGTAGAAGGGAAGAAGGCAGAAGGCAGAATATAGAATGCAGAATGAAAAAACGGGGAACCTTTTGGAATTCGCTGTGATCCTATGCTGACTTCTGACTTCTGACTTCTGACTTCTGACTTCTGACTTCGATGCCCCGAGGCTGCTTCATTACCGGCACCGATACCGACTGCGGCAAGACCGAGGTCGCACTGGGCCTGATGCAACTGCTCCAGGCCCGGGGGTATCGGGTGCTGGGGATGAAACCGGTCGCGGCGGGGGCGGAGCGGCGGGCGGAAGGGCTGCGCAACGGTGACGCGCTGCGGATTCAGGCCCAGGCCTCGGCGCGGATGGCGTACCGGCTGGTCAACCCCTGGCTGTTCGAGCCGGCCATTGCCCCCCACCTGGCGGCGGCCCGGGCCGGGGTGGTGATCGGGTTCCCGCAGATTCGACAGGCGTTCCAGACGTTGATGAAACACTCGGATCGTCTGGTGCTGGAGGGCGCAGGTGGCTGGCGGGTGCCGCTGGGAAAAGATCGGTCCATCGCAGACCTGGCGGTCATGCTGGGGCTGCCGGTTGTCCTGGTGGTTGGTCTCAAGCTGGGCTGCATCAACCATGCCCTGCTCACCAGCGATGCCATCCTCGCCTCCGGTCTCCCGTTCGCGGGCTGGGTGGCTAATCAGCTGGACCCCGGGATGCAGGAGAGGGAGGGTAACCTTGAGGCGCTCCGGGAACGTATCCCGGCACCCCTGATCGGGGTGATCCCCTGGCTGGAGCGGCCGGACCCCAAAACGATCGCCGCCTGTCTGGCGTTGCCGGCTTTTGGTTAGTGCAGAACAAAGGCTTATTGATTCAGAAACAAGTGCAAACTCCGGTCACGGTCTGAACACGATGGCTGCTTTTTTGGTGAAATCGACCGGCGTTTAGGGACTTGGAAAATATTAAATTACGTGATTTGCGCCGGATAGGGCTTCGTCTTCAAGGCGCGCCAAGGGGCGCATACTCGTTGTATGTAACCTTTGGCGCAACACCGAAGACGGAGCCATAGACAAGCAAGGCGCGTAATTTAATCTTTTCCAAGCCCCTTAGTTCATCAGCTCCAGGAAGAAGCGCCGACAAACGCAGGGATGTACCCTGCAAGATTATGGCGACACATCGCCCTTCACCCGTTCACGCACCAGT
>JAUXBK010000036.1 GCA_030619405.1 Sedimenticola sp.
CAACGGCGGCACCGTAGTCATCAATCACGATATCTACCTGCGGGATCCCATCGGCTCCAAGTATGCGGATGTGGTCTTCCCGGCCGCCACCTGGGGTGAGGAGGACTTCGTGCGTGCCAATGGTGAACGCCGTCTGCGCCTCTACTCCAAGTTCTACGATGCCCCGGGTGATTCCAAGCCGGACTGGTGGATCATCGCCCAGCTGGGTCAGCGTCTCGGTTTCGACGGCTTCGACTGGAAGGATTCCAACCAGGTGTGCGAAGAGTCTTCCCGCTTCAGCCGTGGCAACCGCAAGGCCTATCATATGATCAAGGTCGCCGCCCACAAAGAGGGCAAGACCCTGCATGAGAAGCTGCGCGAACTGGGTACCACCGGTATCCAGGGTCCCACCTTCTACAATTACGAGACCGGTGAGCTGCTGGGCACGGTAAGGCTGCACAACACCGAGTGTACACCGGAGAAGCTGGAGAAGGAGGGGCGTACCCAGGGTGCCAACATGATCAACAAGAAAGGCACCCACTTCAACTCACAGACCGGTAAGGTGAACGTCCAGAAACACCCGTGGAGCCTCTTCTCCGACTATTGGGAGTGGATGAAGCCCAAGGGTAACGAGCTGTGGCACACCAACGGTCGCATCAACGAGATCTGGCAGTCCGGTTTCGACGATGTGGACCGTCGTCCCTACATCTCTCAGCGCTGGCCGGAGAACTGGACCGAGATCCACCCGGAAGATGCCGCTACCCGTGGCATCGAGTCGGGAGACCGGGTGCTGCTCTACTCGGACCGGGTGCCGTCCTTCCGGCAGACCATCAAAGGTGTGCATGGTTCGGATTTCAACTTCTCGGATCTGTTGAAGAACGGCTGGATCGAACTGGACAAAGCGGCGGTGACCGCAGTGGCCATCGTTACGCCGGCGATCAAGAAGGGGTGCCTCTACTCCTATTTCCTCAACACCAATCAGCCCAGCAACGCCCTGCAAGGTCGGGTTCCCGATCAGATCAGTGGTAACTACAGCTACAAGATGGGTGTCTCCCGGATCAAGAAGATCGGCGAGTCGGAGTACAAGCGCGAGTTCCGCACCATGTCCTTCGCACCGCGCAACATCGTCTGATCCAGGCGTAACAGAGAGTGGTCGTTCAAGGGCAGCCTACGGGCTGCCCTTTTTTTCCGATGAAAGGGTGCCGGATGCGCTGCGCTTATCCGGCCTACATCTTGTTCGGTGCGAAACGTAGGCCAAATAAGCGCCAGAGCATCCGGCAGATCCTCTCACCCCCGCAGCAGGCTCCGTACGCACTCGAGATAACCGGTCTCGTCCGGCATCTGCCCCGTCCGCTGCGCATCCCAGAGCATCCGGCCGAGGCACTCCATCATCCGGTGTTCCGTCTTATGGACGTCGTCGCTCTGGATTACCAGCCGGCGGTAGAGGGCGGCGATGCCGGCGGGGCGGTCGGTGGTCACCTGCTCCTGCAGGCCGATGTGCATTCCGAGATGGAGGAAGGGGTTGGTCTGGCCCGACTCGGGCAGGAACTCCTGTTCCAGCGCCAGCTCCGGTGCCTCGATTAGGGGGTGATATTCCGGGTGCTGGCCGATCGCTTCCGACACCAGCCGTTCCAGGGGCTCCAGCGGCTCCCTGGCCACTCTCTTGCGCCAGGCCTCTGTAAAGAAGCGGCGCATGGCGGTGCGGTCGTTACCGAACATCAGTCCAGGTTCTTGTTCCTGTACTCACACAGCTCCTCGATGACACAGGAGCCGCAACGGGGCGTGCGTGCCACGCAGGTGTAGCGGCCGTGCAGGATCAGCCAGTGGTGGGCATCCTGCAGGAACTCTCCGGGGGTGTGGCGCAGCAGTTTCTGCTCCACCTCCAGGACGTTCTTCCCGGGCGCGATGCGGGTGCGGTTGGCGACCCGGAAGATATGAGTGTCCACCGCCATGGTGGGGTGGCCGAAGGCCGTGTTCAGAACCACGTTGGCGGTCTTCCTCCCCACCCCTGGCAGTGTCTCCAGCGCCGCCCGGTCGTCGGGAACCTCCCCGCCGTGTCTCTCCACCAGGATGACGCAGGCCTTGACGATGTTCGCTGCCTTGCTGTTGTAGAGGCCGATGGTGCGGATATATGCTTTCAGCTCCTCCTCACCGAGTTCCAGGATCGCCCGGGGGGTGTTGGCCACCGGGAACAGCCGGGCCGTCACTTTGTTCACACCCTTGTCCGTCGCCTGGGCGGAGAGGATCACCGCGATCAGCAGTTCGAACGGGGTGGTGTAATCGAGTTCGGTAGTGGGGTTGGGGTTGGTGGCTCGCAGCCGCTCGAAGATCTCGCGCCGCTTCTCTTTGTTCATAACAAACCGGTAATCAGACAGCAAAGACCCAGGCGAAAAACATAAAATCAAAATCGTTCTCGCGCAAAGACGCAAAGAAAACCAAAAACTAAAAAACAGATATTTTGCTGTCTGGGAACCCTGTACGGGAAGCAGAAGCGCTACGAAACAGTTTCGCTGCCCTGTTTATGGCTGTTGCAAGTATATGACTGCTTCAACTTCAGCTGATCGTTCAGTTACGCTCAGTCGAAAGTACACCAGCAATAACTCGGCAACATGCTTCCCCGGTTGAGCGAACAGGCCACTACATCTTGTGTCCGAGCACCTCAAAGGCCGGCGCCGCAGACGCCACCCATTCGCGTAAGGCAGCCGACCAGCGACCCTTTGGCGTCAGGTACGCCGAGCCATCATCCAGGAGCGCGAGCGCTGACTGGCCACCGGAAGCGCGAGACAAATGCCAAGAGATCTAGCGATACTACATCTTGTGGTCTGTTCGTTCAACCGGGGAAGCATGACCCGGCAATTCTAAATGTGGGAAAAGAATCACCACGAAGCACGCGAAGAGCACGAAGAAAAATTTAAAAACAAGAATTCTTCGTGCTCTTCGCGTGCTTCGTGGTGAAAACCTGAGTTGGATGTTTGCACCATGTTGCCACATTGAGAATTGCTGACAATAACCAGCTTTCATTGGTTTTGTTTTTCAAGGTTTTCTTTGCGCCTTTGCGTCTTTGCGCGAGACAGGTCTTTTAAGGTTTTTTTCGTCACTTTGCGCGAATAACAGCTACTCAGGGTGCTTTCAGCCGGCAGTCGGCTCTGGCTGCGCCGCTGACACTGGTACGGTTTTGGTCTGGGTCGCCCGCCGGTCGATCAGGTTCTTCAGTGCGATCAGAAAGCCGAGGCCGATGAAGGCGCCGGGGGGCAGGATCGCCAGCAGCATTCCTTTGAAGTCATCGCCGAGGCTCAGGGTCAGGTTTCGGGCACCCTCGCCAAACATCAGGTCCGCCTGGGTGAACAGGGTCCCCAGACCGGTGATCTCCCGCAGGGCGCCGAGGGTGAACAGGACCAGGGTAAAGCCGATGCCGATCGCCAGGCCGTCCAGCAGCGATCTGCCCACCGGGTTCTTGGAGGCGAAAGCCTCCGCCCTGCCGATGATGATGCAGTTGGTGACGATCAGGGGGATGAAGATGCCGAGGATCTTGTACAGCTCATGGAACCAGGCGTTCATGCTCAGCTCCACGGCGGTGACGAAGGAGGCTATGATGATCACGAACACCGGCAGTCGCACCTCTTGACGCACCCAGTTACGGATCAGGGAGACGGTGCCGTTGGAGAGGGTGACCACTACCGTGGTGGCGATGCCCATCCCCAGTCCGTTGATGGCGGTGTTGCTGACCGCCAGCAGGGGACAGAGTCCGAGCAGTGCCACCAGCGCCTGGTTGTTGCTCCACAGCCCCTCTTTGACCAGCTTGCCGTATTCGCTCATCTCACACTTACCTGTTTTCGTTTTCAGCCACGAATGAACGCAATTTTCCGCGTTTCATCCGTGTTCATCCGCGGCTGGTTTCTTTTCCTTTTCGGGCGCTTTTCCCCGCTCGAACAGCGCCTGCCCGCGATCCCTGAAATAGAGCAGGGTATTTTTGGCCGCCTTGACGATGGATCTGGGGGTGATGGTGGCACCGGTGAACTGATCGAAATCGCCACCGTCGCGCTTCACCTTCCAGTGGGAGAGGGTTGGGTTGTTCAGGGACTTTCCGGCAAATCGGAGAATCCAGTCCGACTTACGCTCCTCGATCTGATCTCCCAGTCCCGGGGTCTCCTTGTGGGAGATCACCCGTACACCCCCAAGCGTTCCATTCATCTTTACCGCCACCAGCAGTTTGATGGGCCCGCTGTAGCCGTCCGGGACAACCGGGGTAAACACCGCCGCCACCGATTTGCCACCCTTGCGGCCCAGGTAGACCAGAGTCTCCGGGCGGCCCATCAGATCCGGGGCCTGGAGGGTGACCGTGTCGCTGATGATATCGTTATCGATACTCTCCGCGGGCACCAGGACATGCAGCTGGTGCAGCAGGGCGTCCCGCTCGTTCTGGGCGATCCGATCGGCGGTCTGCCAGTAGGTAAAGGCCACCAGCCCGCTGCCGGCGATGGCGAACAGGGTGAGGATCAACCCGGCCAGTATGACGGGGTGTCTATTCATCGCCCTGGTCCCGGTGGCCGAACACCCGGGGCTGGGTGTAGTAGTCGATGGTCGGGGCCGACAGGTTCATCAGCAGCACGGCAAAGGCGACTGCGTCCGGGTAACCCCCCCAGGTGCGGATGATGTAGACAAGTACACCGATACTGGCGCCGTAGATCAGCTGCCCCTTGCGGGTGGTGCTGGCGGTGACCGGGTCGGTGGCGATGAAGAAGGCACCCAGGATAGTGCCACCACTGAAGATATGGAACAGACCGAACGGGTGGGTCTCTTGATCGATGAAGTGGAACAGCATCGCCATCACCAGCAGACCTGCCAGCATGGAGACCGGGATGTGCCAGGTGATGATCCGTTTGTAGAGCAGAACCAGCCCGCCCAGCAGAAACCAGTTTCCGACCCACTCCCAGCCCCTGCCCCCGAAGTCGCCCCACAGCGGGCTCTGGCGGATCTCGCTGATCATCCGGTTCTGATCTAGCTCGGTGCGCATGGCGTCCAGCGGGGTGGCGGCAGTCACCGCATCCCAGTCGAGACCGGTGGGCAGCTGTCCGGTGAAGATGAGACTCAGGGTCTGCAGGGGGTCCAGCGGGTGGGGGTTGAGCATCTCGGGTGGCACCCAGGAGGTCATGTCCACCGGATAGGAGACCAGCAGCAGCACATAGCCCGCCATGGCCGGGTTGAACGGGTTGTAGCCGATGCCGCCGTAGAGCTGCTTTACCACAACGATGGCGAACACCACGCCGATGACGGTGATCCACCAGGGGAGCAGTGGTGGCAGGGCCAGGGCCATCAGCAGTGCCGTAACCACAGCGCTCAAATCCTTCAGGGCGGGCATCACCGGGCGAGCCCGCAGTCTGAGCACCACGGCTTCCCCTGCCACCGCCGTGGCCGTGGCCAGCACCATGTGGATCAGGATGCCCCAGCCGAAGTACCAGGTCATGGCGACGGTGCCCGGGATCAGCGCCAGGATCACCCAGAGCATGGTCCGGGTGACGCTGTTGGGGCGCGCTGTGTGCGGTGACGTAATGGTGGGAAACTGCATCCGTTATTCCTGTTCTTCCGCCACGGGTTTTTCAGTATGCGCTTCCGCTTTGCCGGCTGCCTGCCGGCGGGCATCGGCCTGATCGATCTGCCGTTGCTGGGCCTCGGTCAGCTGCCTGGTGTTCCTGGGTGTGGCTCCCTCGGCGGCGAGCCGGGCTTTTTTTTCTGCCGCCCGTTTCATGGCGGCCTCGATCGCGGCCTGTTTCGGGTCAGGGGCGCCGGTCTTCGCCTTGCCGGCCGGTTTTTTTGCCAGCACTGCCTTCTTCTTTTTCAGCCGTGCCTGTTTCTCCGCCTCCTTGCGTGCCAGCCGGGCAAGGCGGGCCTCGTGGCGTTTGCGTGCCTGTTCCGCCTTGCGTTTCTCCTGCTCCTGGGCCCAGATCTCGTTTTTCGCAGAGCGGTAATACTGTACCAGCGGGATGTGGGACGGGCAGACATGGGAACAGCAGCCGCATTCGATGCAGTCAAACAGGTTGTACTCCTGCGCCTTCTCCAGGTCTTTGGCCCGGGCGTACCAATAGAGCTGCTGTGGCAGGAGGCGCACCGGACAGACCGAGGCGCACTGGCCGCAGCGAATGCAGGGCAGGGCCGGGCCCGGGTCGGGGGACTCTGCAGCACTGGCCGCCAGCAGGCAGTTGGATGCCTTGACGATGGGTGAGCTGTCATCGTGCAGGGTGAAGCCCATCATCGGACCACCCATGATCAACCGCGAGATCCGGCCGCTATAGCCGCCAGTCTGCTCGATCAGTTCCACCACCGGTGTCCCGATCAGTGCCTCCAGGTTGCAGGGTTCGCCGACCCCTTCCCCGGTGACCGTGACGTAGCGGGAGATCAGCGGCCTTCCCTGCAGCACCGCATCCGCCACCGCCGCTGCCGTACCTACGTTGTTGCAGACGATGCCAATGCTGGCGGGGATGCTGCTGGAGGGTACCTCCTCGCCGGTCAGCACCCGGATCAGCTGTTTTTCGCCCCCGCTCGGGTAGAGGGTGGGGATGGAGATCACTTCCATCCCTTCCTGGCCCGAGCTGGCTACCGCCCGGGTCATCTCGGTGACAGCCTCGGGTTTGTTGTCCTCGATGCCGATCAGACAGCTCTTTGCCCCCGTCAGGTGGCGCAGTATGGCAATCCCCGCCACCACCTGCTCTGCCCGTTCCCGCATCAGCATGTCGTCGCAGGTGATACAGGGCTCACACTCGGCGCCGTTGATGATCAGGGTATGGACCGGTTGCCGGGGATCGAGCTTGACGCTGGTGGGAAAGGCGGCGCCACCCAGGCCAACGATGCCCGCGTCACGGATGCGCTGACGCAGCGTTGCCGGGTCCCGGGTGCTGAAATCCATGATCGGCTCCGGCAGTTCACCCCATTGGTCCAGGCCATCGGTCTCAATCACGATACAGTGGGCGGGCAGGCCGGAGGGGTGGGGGACCGGGTGCTCCCCGATCTCGATCACGGTACCCGAGCTGGGGGCGTGTATGGGTACGCTGATCAGACCCTGCGCCCGCGCAATCACATCGCCCTTGAGTACCCGGTCGCCGACCGCCACCGTTGGGTGGGCCGGTTCCCCAATGTGTTGCTGCAGGGGCAGGATCAGCCGTTTCGGCAGGGCCGCCGCCCGTGCCGGGCGGCCGTTGGACTGGGTCTTGTTGTCCGGCAGGTGCAGTCCGCCGTGAAATCGGTACAGTTTGTGGTGGCTGTTGCTGGGGGAGGGGTAGTGCATGGCGTATCAACCCGTCGCCAGAGTGGCATCGGCGGTGGGTCGCTCCTGCTCCGGCTCCGACGGGAGCGGCCATTTCCAGTGTGTGATGTCCTCCGGGAGCGGCTGCATGTGAATACATTCGACCGGACAGGGGGGCATGCAGAGTTCGCAGCCGGTGCATTCGCTGGCGATCACCGTATGCATCTGCTTTGCCGCGCCGAGGATGGCATCCACCGGGCAGGCCTGGATGCAGAGGGTGCAGCCGATGCACTCCTGCTCATCGATCACGGCGACCGCCTTCGGTTTCTGTGCCGCGGCCTCGTCATCCAGCGGTATCGGGTCCTTACCCAGCAGCTCGGCCAGAGCCAGCATGGTGGTTTCCCCCCCTGGGGGGCAACGGTTGATCTCTGCCTCGCCGTTGGCGATGGCCTCGGCGTACGGGTGGCACCCCGGGTAGCCGCACTGCCCACACTGAGTCTGGGGCAGCAGCGTCTCGATCTTGTCGACGATGGGGTCACCCTCCACCCGAAAGCGGATGGCGGCATAGCCCAGCAGCAGTCCGAAGCCGAGGGCGAGCGCCGAGATAGTGACGATGGCGATCAGCATGCTGCGACGGCGTCCCTCAGCCCGAGACCAGGCCGGCAAAGCCCATGAATGCCATGGACATGAGACCGGCGGTGATCAGGGCAATGGCATTGCCCTGGAACAGATTGGGGACATCGGCCACCGCCACCCGCTCCCGGACCGCTGCAAACAGCACCAGTACCAGGGAAAAACCGGTGGCTGCACCAAAGCCGTAGAGCGCCGATTCAATGAACCCGTGCCGTTCCTGAACGTTGAGCAGGGCGACGCCCAGTACCGCGCAGTTGGTGGTGATCAGGGGCAGGAATATACCCAGCAGCTGGTACAGCAGCGGACTGGTTTTGTGCATCACCATTTCGGTGAACTGCACCACCACCGCGATCACAAGGATGAAGGCGATGGTGCGCAGGTACTCCAGCCCCAGCGGCACCAGCAGGTACTCGTTGACCAGGTAGCTGCAGACGGAGGAGAGGGTGAGCACGAAGGTGGTTGCCAGCCCCATGCCGATGGCCGTCTCCAGCTTGCGAGAGACCCCCATGAACGGGCACAGACCCAGAAACTTCACCAGTACGAAGTTGTTGACCAGTACGGTGCTGATCAGGATCAGGGCGTATTCTTTCATGGCTGGTTCAGACCCCGGTTCCTATAGCATCTGGTTCTCGCACTCTGCGTGGGAACCGTCCACCGGGCGCTCTGCGCCCCGCCTCGAAGCACCTGACTCATTTCACCCGCATCCCCGGTCTGGCGCCTGAATCCGGGCTGAGGATAAACAGCTCGCTGCCCCCCGGCCCGGCGGCCAGCACCATCCCTTCCGAGACGCCGAAACGCATCTTTCTCGGCGCCAGGTTGGCCACCATCACTGTCAGCCTGCCCGCCAGCTGTTCCGGCTCATAGGCGGACTTGATGCCGGCAAAGACATTGCGGGTCTCGCCGCCCAGATCCAGAGTGAGCTGCAGCAGCTTGTCGGCACCCTCCACCCGGCTGGCCTGCACGATCTTTACGATCCGCAGATCCACCCGGGCGAAGTCCGGATATTCGATGGTGTCGCTGATCGGGTCTGCCGTCAACTCGTTCGAAGCGGGCTCCGGTGAGTCGGCCGCCTGTTTTTCCAGATCCTGTTTCGAGGCCTCCACCATGGCGTCGATCTGCTTGCTCTCGACCCGGGTCATCAGCGGTTTGAACTTGGCAATCTCATGGTCCGCCAGCGGCTGTGTCAGGTCCGTCCAGGCGAGGGGGGGAATCTTGAGGAATGCCTCCGCCTTTTCCGCTGTCGCCGGCAGGATCGGCCGCAGATAGCCGATCAGTACCCGGAACAGGTTGATCCCCATGGAGCAGACCTGGTGCAGATCCTGCTCCCGGCCCGCCTCTTTGGCAATCACCCAGGGCTTCTTCTCGTCGATATACTGATTGGCGCGGTCGGCAAGTGCCATGATCTCCCGTACCGCATGACTGAACTCACGCTGTTCGTAGTGCTCTGCGATGGGTCGCCCTGCCTGTGCGAACGCATCGAACAGGGCTGGTTCCGATACCTGTTCCGAGAGGCGGTTGTCGAAGCGCTTGCGCAGAAAACCGGCGCAACGGCTGGCGATGTTGACCACCTTGCCCACCAGATCCGAGTTGACCCGGGCGCTGAAGTCCTCCAGATTGAGGTCGATGTCCTCCACCCCGGCCCCCAGTTTGGCCGCGAAGTAGTAGCGCAGGTACTCCGGGTTGAGATTGTCCAGGTAGGTGCGGGCCTTGATGAAAGTGCCCCGGGACTTGGACATTTTCTGCCCGTCGACGGTCAGGAACCCGTGCGCGAAGATGGCTGTGGGGGTGCGGAAACCGGCCCCGTGGAGCATGGCGGGCCAGAACAGGGCGTGAAAATAGATGATGTCCTTGCCGATGAAGTGGTACAGCTCGGTGTCCGAGTCCCGGGACCAGAAGGTGTCGAACTCCAACCCCTCGGTGCGATCGCAGAGGTTGCGGAAACTGGCCATATAGCCGATGGGGGCGTCCAGCCAGACATAGAAGAATTTGCCCGGGTGATCCGGTATCTCGAAGCCGAAGTAGGGGGCATCCCGGGAGATGTCCCACGCCTGCAAGCCGGCCTGGAACCACTCATCCAGCTTGTTCGCTACCTCCGCCTGCAGGTGGCCACCGCGGGTCCACTCCTTCAGCATCGCTTCGAAATCACCCAGCCGGAAGAAGTAGTGTTCTGACTCCTTCTGTACCGGCGTGGCGCCCGAGACCACGGAGACCGGGTTTTTCAGCTCTCCCGGAGAGTAACTGGCGCCACAGGCTTCACAGTTGTCGCCGTATTGATCTCCATCGCCGCATTTTGGGCATTCGCCCTTGATGAACCGGTCCGGCAGAAACATCTCTTCCTTCGGGTCGAAGGCCTGGGTGATGGTGCGACGGGCGATGTGTCCCGCATCCCGGTTGCGCTCGTAGATGGTGTTGGCGTAGAAGCGGTTTTCTTCGGAATGGGTGGAGTGGTAGTTGTCGAAGTCGACCCGGAACGCGGCGAAATCCGCTGTGTGCTCATCCGCCACCCGGGCGATCAGCTGCTCCGGGGTGATCCCCTCCTGGCGGGCGCGCAGCATGATAGGCGTGCCGTGGGCGTCATCGGCGCAGACATAGATGCACTGGCTGCCCGACATCTTCTGGTAGCGGACCCAGATATCGGTCTGAATGTACTCAACCAGATGCCCGATGTGGATAGGTCCGTTGGCGTAGGGGAGGGCGCTGGTTACCAGAATCTTTCTTTTTCTTGTGGTGTCATTCATCGTGTCGGGCCGCGGGTGGTTGGGGTGCTTCAGATCAGGGATGTTTGAAAAAATCTAAACGGTAGAATTATCCCATAGGAGGTTCTTGCAAAATACCCCTCTCCCGCTGGCCTTCTCCCTCAAGGGAAGGGGATTGAAGAATTTTGCCAGAGCCTCATATAGATATTTTTTTCTTCGTGCTCTTCGTGGTGAGTTTCTTTCCACATTAAGCTTGCTGCATTTTGACACAGCCGGGGGTAAAAACCGAGCAATTTGGTTGGGAATGAAAAAAAAATGGTGTAGAATGCCGACCAATACTCCCCGGTCCCGCTATCGGGACCCTGATACATTGGCTGGAGAAAGAGATGGCAGAAGTGACGAAAGAGCTGGTTGAGAAGGCGATTGCACAGTACCAGGAGCCACACCTCGGCAAAGACCTGGTGAGTGCCAAGTGCATCAAGGGTATCGAGATCGACGGTGAGCAGGTCAAGGTCGAGATCGAGCTGGGCTTCCCTGCCAACGGAATTCTCGACCAGGTTGCGGACGAGGTGAAACAGGCGGTCGAGTCCGTGGACGGCGTCTCCAGTGCCGAGGTGGAGGCAGGCTGGAAAGTGGTTGCCCACTCGGTGCAGAAGTCGTTGAAACCTATCGACAATGTGAAGAACATCATCGCCGTCGCTTCCGGCAAAGGTGGGGTAGGCAAGTCCACTACTGCCGTCAACCTGGCCCTGGCCCTGGCAGCCGAGGGTGCGCGGGTCGGTATTCTCGATGCGGACATCTACGGCCCGTCCCAGCCGCGCATGCTGGGTGTCTCCGGCCAGCCGGAGTCGAAGGACGGCAAGACCCTGGAGCCGATCGAGAACTACGGCATTCAGGCCATGTCCATCGGTTTCCTGATCGATGAGGAGACGCCCATGATCTGGCGTGGGCCCATGGTCACCCAGGCCCTGGAACAACTGCTCAATGACACCAACTGGGACAAACTGGATTACCTGGTCATCGACCTCCCCCCGGGCACCGGTGACACTCAGCTGACCCTGGCCCAGAAGGTACCGGTCTCCGGTGCCATCATAGTCACCACCCCTCAGGACATCGCCCTGCTGGATGCCCGCAAGGGTTTCAAGATGTTCGAGAAGGTCGAGGTGCCGATACTGGGGATCGTGGAGAACATGAGCACCTACATCTGCTCCCAGTGTGGTAATGAAGAGCACATCTTCGGTGAAGGGGGCGGCGGCCGCATGGCCGAACAGTACGGCGTGGATTTCCTCGGTGCCCTGCCACTGGACATCCGTATCCGGGAAGAGACCGACAGCGGCAAGCCGACGGTGGTGGCCGAGCCGGAAGCACGCATCTCTCAGATCTACCGGGATATCGCCCGCAACGCCGCGGCGAAACTGGCGCTTCAGGCCAAGAGCTATGCGGCGAAGTTCCCTAATATCGTGATCCAGAACAACTAACGCATATCAACGTAACCGTTCAGCCCCCCCTCCTCAAATCCCCTCTCCTTCAGGGAGACGACTCCATGGATGGAGGAGGTAGAGCGACGCAGGATGCCAAAGCCGAGGGTTAGGGAGAGGGGTTCAAAACGGCAGGGGGAGTGAACGGTAACGGCTCGATGACACCCGCCTTGCCATGGAGAAAGCCGCAGACGCTATCCGGTGCTACTCGCACTGCCTGGCCATGTTTCTCCAGAAAACTATCCAGTCTGCGATAGTGGTCCCGATTCAACAGCGCTTCGGCCTCCAGGCCTTGCTCGTTCCAGCGGCCGACCATCTTCGATTCGCGCAGTTGGGCAACCTTGAGGTCAGCAGGGTGGATGTCTACATTGCAGACGATCTTTACCTCAGGGATCGCCTCAAGTAGTTGTCGCCACCTCAAACAGTGAGCTGGTGAAGTAACCGGCGATGCGCTTGTAGCTTCTGGCGCCCTTCAGATGCTCCAGCAGAAAGGAGTGATCGAGGCGATGGGTGCGGGAGGAGAAGCGGCGGATGGCCATCTTCTACGACTTGTGAGATCGTGGCTTGACGCCGCCCTTGCGGCCCAGCCCAAAGCCAACCCGGTAGAGATCGGGCATATCGATCCGGCCATCCCTGCGCTCTTCGAAGATGCCAAGGCGCAGCAGATCTTCACGCACGCCGAGCCAGCCGCATTCAATGTGTTGCGGGGGCAGGCGGTCACCGGCAAGGAGGTCGCTCGAACCATTTGGAAATTTCTCATCCCAGCGTTCCAGAATAGCGTCGAAGGCTACAGGGACCGTCAAACCACTCAGGGGTCGAAGAACGATAGGCACCCATGAATAATCTTCGGCCAGCTCATTGACGCGGATTTCCGAGGCCTTCTGCACTCCTCCCATGCAGGTCGTGTCGCACCCAAGTCAGCTCGGCCTTGGTGGCCAACAGCTTGGAGGCACCGGTGCTTTCCATGTCCATCATGCGCAGGTAGAAGCGTTGGATGCCGTTTAGTTTATGCCAGGTGCCGGCGCTGAGTTGTTCCGGCACCAGCAGGCTGTTGGCTGCCTCTGCCGCTTGCTGTACGATCTCATCGACCACCGTGGTTTCACCATGCTGGCGCGGACGCATGGCAAAGGTCGTAACATCTTCGCCACCGATCTGGGTATAGGCCGTGAGCACCTTGAGCGCAGCGGCATAACCGGCCATCTGTAGATCGGAATCATTGAACACCGGCTCGCCCATCTTCTCCTTCACCTCATCATTGTGGAAGAAAAACAGGTCCCTGGGGGTAAACAGATGATACCAATAGGTCCAGCCGCGCGTGCGAATCGGTTCATCAGTCTTGTTACCCGGCTCGATCTCCATATCCGGCGCCAGCCCTTCCTCCTGCCAGCGGGCAAGGTTCTCCGCCACGATCCGTTCCACCTTCCGTTCTCGTTCCAGGTCCGCTTCGGTGACTGAGGTAAAGAATGTCACTTGCCTGAGCTTATCCAGGGTTTCCCTGGTGATCCACTGGATGGCGTAGAGCCGTTCCTGAAAGATGTCATCCGGCCTGGGCTTGAAGTCGTGTTTCTTCCAACGGCGCAGGCGGTTTCCGGTATTGCCCTCGGCGCCCGGTAGTCTCCGCGTAGGGTCTTGATGGGGGTGCGGTAGGTTTTTCCGTTCAGCTCATAGAGCAACGCGCCGTCCTTCACCGTGCCCTTGGCGGCAGCCAGCATCTCTTTCTTGGAGACACCCGAAACGACTTTGATGTCGAAATGCTTGTTTTCGTAGTCTGGGATAAGTTTCGCCACTACATTACGCTGCTTGGAGATTATCCAGTGAGGGGAAATTGGTATCATCCAGCCGGATTCCGGGCAGCGAGTCTCCAGGCAATAGAAAAATATCTTCGCGCGGTCGCCCCGTTCATTATGCTCGATTCCAAGCGCGGTAATATCGTCGTCAACAGCCTTAGCTGCTTGGCGTAGAGTCTGTTCGATCCCAGCCCTACATTCCTTCGATGCGCCAATGATGTTGAGTGCCCCCCAGGTCAACATACAGGCGATGGGGTTGAGGTCCGAGGCGTAGACATCACAACCGAGCCTCGCCACCTCGAAGGGGATGGAGCCGCCGCCACTGAAGGTATCGCCCACCCGCGGGCGGTGACCGTAGCGCAGAATGCCCAGTTGTTCGATCAACTGCTGGTGGGACCAGGCCTCTATGCCGAGGTGGGCGTAGTGGCGGTTGACGACGGGCCAGACGGGGGCAAAGAGCCACGCCTGATCCACCTCCTCGGGACGTTTGCACAGGGCCGCCTTCTCCTCGTAACTGGCGAAGGTGGCCAGGGCCTTGCGGTAAAGGGTGAGCTTGTCCTCTTCCGTGGCATCGCGCCGCCAGCGCAGAGTGATGCAGAGTGCGTCGGCATCCAGGGGGAAGCCAAGGGTTTCGAGCGGGTTTGCCGGATGCGCTTCGCTTATCCGGCCTACATTCGGGTCTGTCGGGGGTTTTTCGTAGGCCCGATAAGCATCAGCGCATCGGGCATCTTTCTTGACGGTATAGGCAAAGCACCGCCAAGGGGCCTCCAGCTCGATACGCGCGGCAATATCCTTGGACTTGAGCGCCTTCTGAATCAGGGCCCGCCGGGCCAGGCCCTCATCGTCGAAGGCCATCAGCCTTTCGAAGATTTCAAGGTCCGCCTCGGCATCATCGGTCTGCGGGAGCAGGCTACCCAGCACAATGGCGCGCACCAGGATCAGCGGTTTGCGTCCCTTCCAGTAGGAACCCAGAGCGGTCAGGGTCTGACCTGCCCCAGCCTTGCGTTCCCGCTGCGCCTCGAACGAGACCTTCTGAGCCGGGAACACCGCCACGATCAAGGCGGGGGCATCTTGCAGGGCGTTTGGAATGAGTGGGGAAGGCATTATTTCATCTGTCATTGGTGCTCAATGCGCATCGAGAGGCCGTTGCCGTACCTGATCTCGGTCGTCATCGATTCCCAGGTAGGCTTGGATCATCGATTACACGTTGCGATGATCAGTCGCCAGGGAATTTTCCGTTTAGGCGGACCGGAATTCTTCGGGGATATGAGTCCCCGCTTTACCCTGGGCAATCGCATCATACTCACACACTACGCAGGATCTTGGCGAGCAACGTTTGTTGTGTTGCCTACAACCCTGTTCGCACTGACGGTGGCAGTCACTGTAAGTACCTTTAAGAAATACCATTGAAAATCCGTGATGCCCGGCTAAGGCGCCGCATTCCGACGGCCATCATGGCCGAGCGAGCCTCCATCAGCCGCACGACCCTGAATAAGGTGGAAAAGGGCGAC
>JAUXBK010000132.1 GCA_030619405.1 Sedimenticola sp.
ATCCCCTCTCCCTCAGGGAGACGACTCCATGGATGGAGGAGGTAGAGCGACGCAGGATGCCAAAGCCGAGGGTTAGGGTGAGGGGTTCAAAACGGCAGGGGGAGTGAACGGTTACGTGAGGAGAGAGGCACTACCCTGAGCATGGCCGGGCGATGCGGTATAATGTCAGTCTCGTAAGCTCCCGGTTAAACACCTTTGATGTTGCCGAGAAAGTGGGGTTGTTACCCTCTGTCAGAGGACGCCTCGACGCCCCAAACTCAGGAACCTATTATTTCGCGAGCCCTTACTCAGTCCCAGTGATTACATATAATATAAGACAATGAGTTCAAAAGAGATTTGGGTCGATGCCGATGCCTGCCCGAAAGTGATCAAGGAGATTCTGTTTAGAGCGGCAGACAGGGTGGGCGTGCCGGTGACGCTGATTGCCAACCAGCCCCTGCAGGTTCCCAGGTCACGCTATATCCGTTCCATCCAGGTGGCGTCGGGTTTCGATGTTGCAGACAACCACATAGTGCAGCAGGCGGAATCGGGGGACCTGGTGATAACCGCGGATATCCCGTTGGCCGCCGAGGTAATCACCAAAGGTTGTCTGGCCTTGAACCCACGCGGCGAGCTCTATACGGAGGAGAATATTCGTCAGCGCCTGAATATGCGGGATTTCCTGGACACCCTGCGTAGCAGCGGGGTGGATACCGGGGGGCCAGCTTCGTTCAGTCAGGCCGACCGCCAGGCCTTTGCCAACCAATTGGACCGGCTGCTGGCCAAGTAGAATTAAGGAGACAATGACGCCAGACAGTGTGTTTTCATGCCAGCCGATCGAGGCGAATAGCGCATCCTTTGAGCAGTTCACCAGGCTGTGTTCCCGTGCCGCTTTGTTGTCGAGCCAATTAGACAACTCGACTTTTCTGGGGTAACTTCATGCCTGTTCAGCATCACGCATGGAGCGAACACGGTATGGTGTGTGCTGTGCGGTAACGAACCCCCACCCCTTGGTATACTTTAAGGAACAGGCGACATGATTAACAAAGTGATTTTGAAACGAGCGGCAATTCTGGCTTTCGGCGTGGCAATGGTGGCAGGCTCCGGGGCCAGCTACGCTTTTAACATGGGCAACATGATGAATCCGAACCAATGGTTTGGTAGTAAAAACAAGAGCAGAGATAGAGATTCTTACGATGATCGCTACTACGATCGGGGCTATGGTTACGGTGGACCGGGCTATGGTTACGGTGGACCGGGTTATGGTTATGGCGGTCCGGGTTACGGTTACGGCGGTTATGGTTACGGAGCCCCGGGTTATGGCTACGGTGCCCCTGGCTACGGCTACGGCGCCCCGGGCTATGGTTACGGTGCGCCGGGCCAGGCCGGGTCCACTGCAGCACCTCTTCCGCGCTAGGAGTGCAGCGGGCCCTAAGGCAACCGGAAGAAATTAATATGCCAGAATTGCGCCGGATATGGCTTCGTATTCAAGGCGTGCCAAGGGGCGCATACTCGTTGTATGTAACCCTTGGCACAACGCAGAAGACGGAGGCTATAGACAAGCAAGGCTGGTATCTTAATTTTTGGAGGTTGCCTTAGCTCCAGAATCAGCCCATCCACCGTCGACTGGTCGTGGGTGCGCTGGATCTCTCCCAGGATCAGCCGTACCGCATTGCGGTTATAGCCGCTGCCGAAACTGAGCTGCTGCAGGATGAGTTCGCGTGCTTTTTCCAGAGTCATTGTTGCTCCGTGGCATTTTTTTCATTCGTGAACGCATCCTGTCGAAGCTGCTCTTTGATGACCGCGACACGCCGCTGCTGGATGCGCTGCTGAATCTGTTTCGGGTCGCTCAGGCCGGCCAACAGGGAGCCGATCTTTATCGCACGCACCGCCTCCAGTATGTCCAGGAACAGCGCCGCCTGGGGATACGCCCGGTCGCTGAATCCCTCCCGCCCCCGGTAGTCTGCCTCGCAGGCCAGCAGCAGCTGTTCGAAACGCTCCGGACGGCGCAGGGCGTCGCTCCCGGTCAGCACCCCGAGAATGGTCTTCGGCCGCAGTTCGAAGGCGCTGTGGATGTCGTGATGGTAGCGAACCACCATCAGTGCCAGGTCGCGAAACCGGTTGGGGATCCTGAAACGGTTGCAGAGGGCCTCGATCAGCGGCAGCCCATAATGCTCGTGCCCCCGGTGGCTGGGCCACGCCTCTTTGGGTGTGGCGCCCTTGCCCAGGTCATGGGCGAGGGCGGCGAAACGCACCTCCGGGTCGGGTGACAGCCGGGCCGCCATATCCAGCGTCAGCAGGGTGTGGCGGGCGCTGTCGATCTCCGGGTGCCACTGCGCCGGCTGGGGTACGCCATACAGCCGTTCGATCTCCGGAAACAGGATGGCCTGGGCGCCGCACTCGTGCAGCATTTCGAAGAAAGGGGATGGGCGCGCTTCCGCCAGGGCCTTGGCCAGCTCCTGCCACACCCGTTCCGGGACCAGGGCGTCCACTTCCCCATTTCGTACCATCTGTCGCATCAGGGCCAGGGTCTCTGCTGCCACCTTAAACCCCAGATCCGCATAGCGGGCGGCGAAGCGGGCCACCCGAAGTATCCGCACCGGGTCTTCGGCAAAGGCGGGTGAGATATGGCGCAGCACCCTGTCAGCCAGGTCTTTACGACCGCCATAGGGATCGATCAGGGTGCCATCCGGCGCCTCTGCCAGGGCGTTGATGGTGAGGTCCCGGCGCAGCAGATCCTGCTCCAGGGTCACACTGGGGTCAGCGTGTACCTTGAACCCGTGGTAGCCTGGAGCCGTTTTCCGCTCGGTACGGGCCAGGGCATACTCGTCTTTTGTCTCCGGGTGCAGGAACACAGGGAAATCCTTGCCCACCTGGGTGAACCCCTGCTTCAGCATCTGCTCGGGGCTGGCACCGACCACCACGAAATCCCGTTCGCCCACCGGTCGGCGCAGCAGCCGGTCCCGAATGGCCCCGCCGACCAGATAGGTTTTCATCGGCATCTGCTCCAGTCACCGTTGGGTGATTCGGGAGCATGGATGGCAGAATGGTGGGAGGTAAGAGTCAACATCACAGATGGGCTACAGGGGTTGAAAGAACCGATGGCCTTCGAAACTGAGAATGGCCCCTTCCGGTCGGATTGTCACCACCGTCAGCCCATCTTTACTGGTTTCACCCTCATTGATTTTTTCTGAGTTGAGAATAACGAAACGCATTTCCGGCTCTTTGGCGTAGGAGAGTACGCTCAACCGTCGATTCGGCAGGTGTTGCCGGATCGCATCCGGGAGTGTCCGCGCCAGGTCCGGGTGACCTTCCGTGCCGGTGGCATCGCCCGGAACCGGGTTGCGGTTGCCGGTTCCACTCGCTCTCTCCATCGGGAGGGGGGCAGGCTCCGTGGCTGGAGACGGACGTTCGAGGGAGTGAGAGGGTACCTCTTTCTGCTCCAGCATCCTGCGCACTTCGAGCAGTTCCTGCCTCAGTTCATCGGCAGTTGGCCGGCCGGTCTCCGTGACCTGCGCTGCCGGCTCTGTGGCGGCCGGCGGCTTGGGCGCCTCGCGCAGGGGGGGTGCAGGTGGGACGGTGATCGTGGCAGAGGTAGGGCCAGGGGTCGGAGTCAAGCCGCCCACACGCCTGTTGCTATTAGGGCCAGGGGTCGGAGTCAAACCGCCCACACGCCTGTTGCTATTACTGACGCTTTTTGGGCGGTTTGACTCCGACCCCATAGATCCAGACCCCATAGATCCATCCGGCGTAGCTGTTGGCCGGGCCGGGGTGATGAGAGGGGCTGACATCCTGGTGGGCTGGTCCGCCACCTCTTGTGCAGTAAATCGCCCTCCCAGAACGGCATAGAGTGCAATCAGCAGCGACAGGAGAGCCAGCAGCAGGGCAAGGGGCAACAGCCGGTTCGCCACAACCACTCGCCCGGCGTTGCCGGGGCTCGCCGTCGTCAGGGTGGGAACCTTGCCAAGTTCCCGTTCCTGCTGTGATTTTTTCAGTGCTTCGAGTATGTAGGACATCTGTTGCCGTATTTATGATCGATACGTATCATCCCACCTTTTCCAGTCTGCGTTCACGAACAAAAAAACAGCCGCGGATCAACGCGGATAAAACACGGATTGATTTAGTCACACAAGTCGCTTGAACTCTCCTGTTTGGGCGCCGATATCCGTCCCGGTAGCTTTCAACTCAATTGAGCAATTGTGCCTCATCTTTGGGACTATAGAAGCTTTATCCGCGTTAATCCGTGGCTAAATGTCTTTTTATCCCGTGAATGGACATCTTTTCCAGGTGGGGAATGTCTGGCAACCTGGCGGCGTTGTTCAGCTGAATCAGGGTTTCAGGTCCGGCCAGTCCGTCAGTCTTGAGGCCAAGACGCCGCTGAAATGCCTTGACCGCCTGACTCAGTGCCAGGTCGAACGCGGTCGATAGGCCGGTGGCGCCGTCGTCCGGCTGGATGCCTGCTCTGGCCAGTGTCTGCCTGAGCCAACGCACATAGGCGGGTGACGAACCCGGGCCGATCAGGGTGCCGCCGCCCGGGGGCGGGCGCCAGAGCATAATATACCCACCCTTCCAATACCGGCCCAGCTGCCCCAGCGGAAGCTCGATCCGGGCCGAACCCGTCTCCAGCAGCACACGGCTTGGCCCGATGCCTGTCAGCAGTGCAAAACCCTTTTTCTCTGCTTCATTGGAGAGTTCTATCAGGGCTGGGCGGTCGTGGAAACGGATATCGTCCCAGCTGCCTTTGCCCTGACGGCAGCGCAGTCCCTGCTGTTCGATGAAACTGCAGGGATCGATCGATTCCGGGGCCGGTGGTGAGATCCCCCAGTGTGCGGCCAGCCTGGCAAGGGCAATCTGCCGATCCATGATCGTCCGGGCCACCTGGGGCAGGGGGTTGGGTGCGGGTATCACGCTTTTCCGTTGCGTCATTGAAGCAGTGGCCGCTTCCATGGGTCTCGGTTCAGGTTCTGCTGCCACTTTCTCCACCGGTTTTGAAACCGGTTCCGGTGACAGAGGCGGTGGGGTGGCTGGCATCTCTGTTTCAGTCACTGTATCAGGGACCGGAAGAGGGTTTTGATCTTTCCTGCCTGGTGCGGCACCTGATTTCGGTTCTCCTCCGGCCAGCACCGGCAGTTCCCATTTCCACTCGTTGTTGTAACCCAGCCAGGCGGCCCCGGCAGTCAGTGCTATCAACAGCAGGATCAGCCACAACGGATGCAACCGCGATCGCCGTTTCGAGGTCGTCTGCTCCCCCCTGAGCTCGCGAAAAGCCCGATTGACGATCCTGCTGTCCACGATCTTTCGCTGGGTCGCATAGGCCCCGAGCAGCGTCCGGTCGCACAGGATGTTGATGAGGCGGGGTATGCCACCGGTCAGACGGTGGATGCGACGTAGCGCGGCGGCTGTGAACAGGCGGCGCCCGACACCAGCTACTGCCAGGCGGTGGCGGATATAGTCACCGGTCTCATCCGGAGAGAGTGGTCGCAGGTGGTAGCGGGCGGTAATCCGCTGGGCCAGTTGTCGCAGCCCCGGTTGTCGGAGCACCTCCCCCAGTTCCGGCTGGCCGATGAGAAAGATCTGCAGCAGCTTGTGCCGATGGGTCTCCAGGTTGGTCAGCAGCCGGATCTGTTCCAGCACTGCCGGGCTCAGGTTCTGTGCCTCGTCGATCAACAGTACCGGGCGCCTGCCCCCGGCATGGGCCTGCAGCAGATACCGGTTGAGCCGCTCCACCAGTAACCTGCTGGAATCCACCTCGGCGGGCACCTCGATGCCGAATTCATCGCACACCGTGTGCAGCAGCTCCTGGACCGTGAGCGCCGGGTTGAGGACCAGGGCAACGTCCACGGAATCCGGTAGCTGCTCCAGGAAAGCGCGGCACACGGTGGTCTTGCCGGTGCCCACTTCACCGGTGAGGAGCACGAACCCCCCACCCTCCATGGCGCCGTACAGCAGGTGTGCCAGGGCCTCCTGGTGCTGGTGGCTGAGGTACAGGTAGCGAGGGTCCGGGGTGATGGAGAAAGAGGCCTCTTTCAACCCGAAATATTCTGGGTACATATCCGGGTAGGTTAGCCTATATCTCATGGCGGACAAAGTGGTAAAGAGAGCTTTGCCTGAGATAAACAGTTATCTCTTTTTCCGCCTCATCTTGACGAGGGACGCGTTCACGGTCAAAAAAATAGAGGGTATCGGTCGAACCGCGCCTCAAAATCAGACAGGATTAACAGTTGTAGGCCGGATAAGCGAAGCGCATCCGGCGAAACAGCTGGATCGCTGAGCGTCACTGCCGGATGCGCTTCGCTTATCCGGCCTACCTGGTGTAGGCAGTTGGTTTCTTGCCACATTTAGAATTGCTGAGGTAAAGTGGGGCCTCTGTGGACACACTCAGAGGTATCAGAATGTTGCTGCGTTTCGCCTCGCTGCTTTGCGCCGCCGTGATGGTCGTGTTACTGACAGGCTGCGCCCGGGGTCTGTATCGACCTGCGGATGTGGTGATCCCGGATGCCCATGGAGGCGGCAGTGCACTGGCGGCCAGTCCTGACTCCGCCATGCTGGTATCCGGGGGGTGGACCGGAAACATCCGTCTCTGGAACCTGCCCGACGGCACGGCCCGGTATCGCTGGCAGGCCCATCGAGGGGAAGTGAGCGGGCTGTTCTTTCTCGATGAGAAGCGGGTACTGAGTGGCGGATATGACGGCAGGCTGGTGTTGTGGTCACTGCGGGGGCAGAAGCTGCGCAGTGCCGACAGTGACTCCCCGATAACGGCGATGGCGGTGGACATTGCCAGCGCGCTGATCGTGACCGGGCACAATGATGGCAGCGTCAGGCTGTGGTCATTGTTTGAACTCTCACCGCTGGCCAGAGCTGGCGCCCATGATGGCGCCGTGCGGGCGCTGACCATCGCCTCGGGCGGTTACCTGCTGGCCTCCAGTGCCACCGATGGGCAGGTGAAGCTGTGGCGCCCGGAGGGGGAGACCCTGCCGAAGGCGGGCTCGGATGCCCGCACCCTGGTGTTTTCCCCGGATGGGCGTTTTCTCTACGGTGCAGGCTGGTTCGACCTGTTTCGCTGGGAACTGGAGACGGGTGCGCTCACCACCATCGACACCGATCACCAGGGCATCATCAACAGCATCCTGTTTGCGCCGGATGGCGGTTATCTGGCAAGCATCAGCCGTCAGACCGACAGCTCGGTGCTGTTTCTTGACCCGGACAGCGGACAGACCCTGAAGCGTTTCCAGCCCCACGCCCTGTGCGGCGTGGTGGTGGTGATCACTCCGGACGGGAAGACCCTGGCCACCACCTCGGACGATGGCAGTATCATGATATGGGCGCTGGAAAGAGATCCGGGCAACCCATGACCACCAGCCGCCATTCTCTGATCGCAACCGTTCACGGTTAACAGTTTACGGTTTTTCAATGAATCCAGACCTCGCCATTTCCGTTCAAAATCGTCTCAATAAATGGACAGGATTAACAGGATTTACAGGTTTATGTAATTCTGTAAATTCTGTTAATCCTGAACAATCCTGTAAATCCTGTC
>JAUXBK010000239.1 GCA_030619405.1 Sedimenticola sp.
CCAGGGTGTCGCCTGGGTGTGGGTGCGCTTGAGCATTTCGTACTTCACCCGGGAGAAATCGTCCCAGCGTTCCTGGACCTGGAGGTCGATTTCGCTGAGTTTCCACTGCTTCAGTGGATTGGTCTTGCGGATCTCGAAACGTCGGGCCTGTACATCTTTGCTGACGCGAAAGTAGAACTTGATCAGGAGGGTGCCCTGGCGCACCAGATCCTGCTCGAATCCCGCAACCCCTTGCATGAAGTCATGGTGCTCCTTTTCGGTACAGAACCTGAACACCTGCTCCACCATGGCCCGGTTGTACCAGCTGCGGTCGAAGATGACGATTTCTCCGCCCCGCGGAAACTGCGAGATGTATTTCTGGAAATACCATTGGCTGCGCTGTTCCTGGGTCGGTCTGCCCATTGCGACGACACGGTAGTGCCGCGGGTTCATGTAAAAGGTGATGCGCTGGATAGCCCCGCCCTTACCGGCCGCGTCACGCCCTTCGAACAGGATAATCATGCGCCTGTTGTCTTTCTCCAGCTGCTCCTGGAACTTGATCAACTCGGCTTCGTAGGGCTTCAGCTCTTCCTGCTTGTGGTAGCGTTTGATCGCCTTGCTGCGGTCTTTCTTGAGGCGTGTGTTTTCCCGCTCAAGCTCATCGATGCGCCTTGTCAGGGATGCCAGCACGACCTGCTCGTCCCTGAGTTCGGCGAATTCCGGATTGCCGTTGTCGCTCATGTGGCTGCGATTCCGAATTTCATAGTGAATTGAAGTCCACGTGGACACGCCGGGGCTGGCCCCGGGCGGATCTGTTTGACGCCAAGCCCCATTATATCCGGCCTGAGAAGGGCTTCCCACTGAACCGGCCGGAGTTATCATGACAGTATACTTGATCCAATAGACCACGACGGTGAAATATGTAAACTGTCCCTGGAATCCCCAGTTTATGACCACCACTGGCCTGATATGACGACAATGTCCAATATCCCGGCGGCGCTCCTGCTCTGCCTGCTCGCTGTTACGACAGCTCATGCCTCGGAGAGACCATCGCGAGTCGTTTCCATCAATCTCTGCACCGATCAGCTGCTGCTGATGCTGGCAGAACCGAATCAGATCGCTTCGGTCAGCTATCTCTCCCGCGACCCACACAGCTCTTTCATGGCCCGGGAGGCGGCACACCACCCGGTCAACCAGGGAAAGATCGAACAGCTGCTGACCATCGACCCGGACCTGGTGCTGGCCTATGAGTACTCCCCACCGCCCTTGCTCCAGCTGTTGCGGCGCCTCGGTTATCGGGTCGTGGTACTGCCGATGGCGACCGGGATCGACGATATCCGTCGCAACATCCGGCAGCTGGCAGGGGTGCTGGGTGTCAGAGCCCGGGGCGAAGCGCTGATCACCCGTATGGACCAACGGCTGGAGCGGACCACACGGAAGCAACGGGGCAAACGCCCCCTGGCCCTGTTCTACCAGCCCCGGGGTTACACCAGCGGCCGCAATACCCTGCAGGACGCCACCCTGACCCTGACCGGCTGGCGCAACCTGGCGGCCGAACGGGGTATCATCGGCTATAGCACTATCGACTTGGAGAGCCTGCTGCTGGCCCGCCCCGATCAACTCTTCACCTCCAGTTACGCACCGGGAACCCGTTCCCTGGCCCAGGGCCTGCTGCAGCACCCTGCCCTGAGGCAGGTGACAGGGGGACGCCCGGTAATCGATATCGACTACCGCTACTGGATCTGTGGTGGGCCGATGATCGCCGACGCCGTGGAGGCACTGGCGGCTGCCCACCCGGAGTAAGACCTGCTAACACTATGCGGATATCATCCAGTGCACACATCGAACATCCCCTGACAACAGGTTACCGCCTGCACCTGCTGCTGGGGAGCCTGCTGCTCTGCCTCACCCTGCTCTCCCTGTTCATCGGCTCCAACCCGATCCCGGTAATCCGGGCCCTCCAGGATGCGGTGACCGACACACCATCGGTGATCGCCCTGATTCTGACCGAGGTGCGCCTTCCCCGCACCCTGATCGCCCTGTTTGCCGGCGCCACCCTCGGCCTGTGCGGCGCGGCACTGCAGGGGTTGCTGCGCAACCCGCTGGCCAGTCCCGGGCTGATCGGCAGTGCCAGTGGTGCGGCGCTGGGGGCTGTCATTACCCTTTACATGGGCGTCGGCACCCTGTTTCTTCCGGCACTGCCCGTCGGTGGCATCACCGGGGCGCTGCTGGCCACTCTGCTGGTCTACCTGCTGGCCGGGCGCGATGCAGGCACTGTCACCCTGATCCTGGCAGGGGTGGCCATCAACACCCTGGCGATGGCGCTTATCTCGCTGCTCCTCAACCTGGCGCCCAGCCCCTATGCGGTGCAGGAGATCGTCCTCTGGATGCTGGGTTCTCTGGCCAACCGGAGTATGACGGATCTCTGGATCCTGCTGCCGGGCACCCTGGCTGGCTGGCTCCTGCTGGCGGGCACCGGCCGGGCCCTGGATGCCCTGACCCTGGGTGAAGAGGCGGCATCCACCCTGGGTGTTGATCTCCGGCATCTGCGCTGGCGCATATTCACTGCTACAGCGCTGGCGGTGGGTTCAGCCGTCTCCATCACCGGCAGTATCGGCTTCATCGGCCTGGTCGTTCCCCATCTGCTGCGACCCCTGGTGGGGTTCCAGCCGGGCAGGCTGCTGTGGGTCAGCGCCCTCGGAGGCGCAATACTCCTGCTGCTGGCAGACATGGCTGTGCGTCTGTTCCCCAGCGGTACCGATATCAAGGTCGGTGTGGTCACCTCTATCGTGGGGGCACCCTTCTTCCTCTACCTGATCGTAAAAAGCCGCCGGTGGCAACCATGAGGTCTCTCCTCGGAAAAGGGCTGGGAGTCTCCCTCGGGGGTGTCCCGATCCTGCAAGGGGTTGACCTTCGACTCTCCCCCGGCGAAATACTGGGCATCATCGGACCCAACGGTGCTGGCAAGACCACCCTGCTCAGACGGCTGTCGGGGCTGCTTCCCCGGGCAGAGGGACGGCTGTC
>JAUXBK010000184.1 GCA_030619405.1 Sedimenticola sp.
ACCATATCCACCGTCGGTTTCGGCGATTACACACCAAGCACGGTCGAGACACGTCTGTTCCTGGTAGCCATCATCATCCTCAGCATCACCGTATTTTCGACCGCTATCGGCGCCACGCTGATACCCGCCCTGATTCAAAAGATTGATAAACTCACCGTTGGGGGACACAGCAGAGTGAAACGCGAAGACCACTATATCATCGTCGGATACAGCGCATTGTCGAGCAACACCTACCGCGAACTGGTCAGCCGCGATAAACCGGTGACAGTGATCCTGCTGCATGAACCGGACAGCATCCTGTTCCCCGGTACAGATGTCGACGTCGTGATCGGCGACGGCGCCGATCTGGAAACGCTGCGCAAAGCGGGTGCCGAGAAGGCAAAGGCGATACTGGCGCTGCTGGACGACGATTCCGAGAACGCTTTTGTGGTTCTCGCCGCCAAGGAGCTGAAGGTCAAGGCCAGGACGGTGGCGGCGGTCAACGATGCCAAACACCTTAACCGAGTCCGGCGCGTGCACCCCGACCTGATTATCGCACCCCAGGTGCTGGGTGGTGAGTTGTTGACCAGCATGCTGACCGGCGAAAAGATCGATGTCAAGGATATCATGAGCCATCTGCTGGGGCATTCCAGTACCAAGAAACAGGCCGGCTAGGAGCCTGTATTCATAACTCAAGTTTCGGAGTTCATTACCCCCTATCCCTCAGGGAGACAACTCCATGGATGGAGGAGGTAGGGCGATGCAGGACGCCAAAGCCGAGGGTTGGGGTGAGGGGATCTGAAGAGCCAACGCTCTGATATACTGAATTTCCCTCATCCTGTCCTTCTCCCTGAGGGAGAAGGGACGGCCTAATTCAGCCTTTTATATCATTTGAACTCCGAAACTTGTGTTGTAATATGTTGGCACATTCCAGCAATTCTAACTGTGGAAAAAAATCATCGCGATGCGCACGAGGAACACGAAGAAACATATGTATAACAATCTGACATTGACCAAGTCGATACCTGTTTTGCTCGTCCTGCTGTTGCTGGCAGGTTGTGGTACCACACCCCCAACCCGTTTCTATCTGTTGACGCCGGAAGAGAACGTCAGTGGAAACGAGGTGTTGCCTCAGGATATGGTGGTGGGTGTGGGCCCGGTGCGTCTGGCGGACTATCTGGGGCGACCACAAGTGGTATTACGGGAAAGCAGCAACCGGCTGAAGGTTGAGGAGTTCGAACGCTGGGGCGGATCACTGGAGAGCAACGTCAGCCGGGTGGTGGCAGAGAATCTGACCGCCCTTCTCGGTACCGAATCGGTGGTTACTTTTCCCTGGGAGCGGGCGGTGCTGCCCGGGTACCAGGTCGCCATCGATATTCGGCGAATGGATGCGATGCCAAATAATGCGACCCGGCTCACCGCCTTGTGGCGGATACTGGGAGACGATGGCAGAAAGATCCTGGCCATCGAGCGAACGGACATCACACAACAGGCGGCAGATGCCAGCATCGAAGCGTTGATGGCGGCGCAAAGCCGGGCACTGGCAGCGCTGAGCAAACAAATCGCCGCGAAGATCCGGGGACTCAGTGCAGAGCAGGGCGGGTAACAAGCAGCCCCCCTCTGTTCGTTCCCACACTCCGCGTGGGAACGAGGGGAACTAAGTGTCAGAAGTCAGAATATAGAATTCAGAATGAAAAACAGGGGAACCTTTCTGAACCTGGAACGATCCCATTCTGACTTCTGACTTCTGACTTCTGACTTCTGACTTCTGACTATCTACTCTTGCCCTTGAGCAAGGCCTCCGGGTGCCGCTCCAGGTACTCGGCCATGATCTTGATTGCCCGTACCGCGGAGCGTAGTTCCTCCAGGGTCCTCACCATCTGGCTGCCCAGCGGCCCGTCGCCGGAGGCGACACTGTCCAGGGCGCTCAGGGTGGCGTCGGCCTTCTGCATGGCTGCGGTTGATACCCGGGTCAGTGTCTCCGTCTCACTGCTGACTCGGGTGACGCTGTCCAGCAGCGGGGCCAGTTTGTCTGCTGCGGCCTTGAGCGCCGCCACGGTCTGCTTCAGTTCGCCACTGTTGATCAGCTGGTTGGCCCCGGCGGTCGTCTCCTCCAGGTTGCGCCCGATCTCATCGATCGGCAGTGCCTCCAGTTTATGCAGGATCCGGCTGACGCTCTCCGTGATGTCGGCCAGTTGGCCAGGAATGGTGGGAAGTATCGGGATGTTCTGCTCGTCAAAACGGATGATTGCCGGCTCTGCGTCGGGATGCATATCGAGTTCGACGAACAGCGCCCCGGTCAGCAGATTGCCTGTCTGCAGCCGGGCCCGGAGCCCTTTCTGCACCCAGGGGGCCATGAGGTCGGCCGATCCGGCGCTGGCTGGGGGGCTCTTGTCCGGGTAGATGGGTATCCGCTGTGGTTCCAGGTCGATGTAGACCGCGATGAAGCTGGCGCCGCTCTCGAGCTGGGGGTTGAATTCGATCTTTTTCACCGTGCCCAGGCGTATCCCTCTGAATTCCACCGGCGCCCCGGGCGCGAGACCGCGCACGCTCTCCTGGAATTCGAGGATGTAGGGAATGGCATGGGTGATCTCCGTCTCTTCACTCTGCTGCCGGCTCCGGAACAGGGTGAATTCGGTATCTGCCGGCGCCCGCTCGGCGCTGTTCCTGCTGTCGGGGGTATCGAATGCGATCCCCCCGGTGATGATCGAGACCAGGGAGCCGGTGTCCAGTTCCAAGCCCGCGGCGCTGAGTTTCAGATTCACCCCGGAGGCATTCCAGAAGCGGCTGTTCTGGCGCACGTATTCGTCGTGTGGCGCCAGCACGAAGATCTCGGTCTCCACATGGCTGTGGTCGGTTGCCAACTGGCTCCGCGTCACCTCCCCCACCTGGACATTGCGGAACAGGACCGGCGCGCCCGCCGGTATTTCCGACTCCACGGAGCGGAGCCGGAAGCGGGTACCCGGTGTCCTGGAAAAGATATTGGGTGGCTCTTCCAACCCGATGAACTGTTTCTGCGTTTTTCCTTCCTTACTGGGGTCGATGCCGATGTAGGCGCCGCTCAGCAGGGTGCCGATACCGCTGACACCACCGGCGCCCACCCGGGGGCGTACCACCCAGAAACGGGTTTTTTCGGTCAGCACGGGTTTGATCTTCTTATCCATGGCGATGCTCAGGACGACACCGGAGCCATCGTCCTTGAGATCCACCTCCTGCACCTGGCCAACCTCCACGTCCAGGTACTTGACCTTGGTCTTCTGTGCCACGATCCCTTCGGCGGTGGCGAACTCGATGGTGATGGTCGGTCCCTCCTCGGAGAGGGTTTTGTAGACCAGCCAGCCGCCGATCAGCACCGCCACCAGCGGCAGCAGCCAGACGATGGAGAACCTGCTCTTTCCCTCCTCCAGTTCCGCTTCCGGGAGGTTGTCGAATCTGTCGTCACTCATGGTGTTGGAGTTGCTCCTGATGGTCCCAGATCAACCGGGGGTCGAAAGAGAGGGCGGAAAGCATGGTCAGGATCACCACCGATGCAAAGGCGACGGCCCCGAGCCCGGGGGTGATCTGGGCCAGATTTCCCATCTGTACCAGGGCCGCCATAATGGCGATGACGAACACGTCCACCATGGACCAGCGCCCCATCAGCTCGGTGATCCGGTAGAGGACGGTCCGTTGCCGGTGCCGCAGCCGGCTGTGGCGCTGCACCGATATCAGCAGATAGATGAGCGCCATCATCTTGAGTATCGGGACCATGACGCTGGCAACGAAGATGACCAGTGCCAGCGGCCAGTCACCGCCCTTCAGAAAATAGATGACGCCGCTCATGATGGTGTCGCCCTGGGTGCTGCCGAAGGCGGAGGTCTGCATAACCGGCAGGGCCATGGCGGGGACGTACATCATCATGGCGGTGAGCAGCAGGGCCCAGGTGCGGGAGAGGCTGTTCGGTTTACGAAAGTGCAGTGCCGACCCGCAACGGGGACAGTGCGGATGGTGGCCGGGCCGGGCCTGCACCAACAGCCCACAGACATGGCAGGCCATGAGGCCCTGTTCGGCAGCCCGGTAGGCACGGCAGTTCACGTGCTCCCCTTCAGTCGCCGCCACAGCAGGTGGGGTTCGAATCGAGCTGCCGAGGCGGTGAAGAAAAAGATAAGGGCGACGAATGCATACAGCCCCGCACCCAGCTTGACCTCGGCCATACCCGAGAGTTTGACCAGCGATACCAGGATACCCAGCATGAAGACATCCATCATGCCCCAGGGCTGCAGCCGAGTGACCCACACCAGCAGGGCACGAACGCCGGGCAGCCGCAGCCTGAAGCGCAGGGAGGCCAATATATAGAGGTTGCAGAAGATGATCAGTGCCGGGGTCACCACGCTGGCCAGCCAGACCACCGCGGCCAGTTCCGGCATGTTGGCCTGATAAAGGGCCCAGGAGGCACCGGAGAGGGTGGTATCCTTGCTCTGCCCCGCCACGTTCAGGGTCATCAGCGGGTAGGTGTTGGCGACCAGGAACAGGATCAGGGTGCTGATGCTGAGGGCCAGCGGGGTGTCCAGCCCCCCCTTCGGGTTGCTGTAGAGGTGCCCACCACAACAGATACAGCGCGCTACGCCACCGGGCGGCAGCCGGGTGGCCTGCTGCAGGGCGTCGCACTCGTGACAGGCGATCAGTTCCTGGTTTGCGCTGTTTTGCATTATGGAACGGGATTGTAGAACTATTGAGTCAATAATCATTTTCCGTATGCTGCTTTTCAGCAATTCTCAAGGTGGCAACATAGTGCAAATATCGTAACTATTCAGCTGAATAGTTACCAACCAAGTTGCTCATGGTTCACATTGGTAGTGGATAGAAGTCGAGCGATTGTATCAACTGTACTCGGCGAAGAATATGCGGTTTCTTCTGAGTAGAACGTCGTACATGATAACACTATCTTATGCTTTATAATGGAACCTGAGATGCTCAGGAACGGGGGATTAATGGGGGATACGAAGGGTAATATCACGATTTATGGCAGACATATTCAAAAGTCTGGATGTGAAATTGTCTGACCTTAACTGGATGGTGAGTAAGTGACCTTACCCGCGCCCGAACGCCAGGCAATAACGGTTCTTCTAGTAGACGATCATCCACTCGTACGTAAAGGCGTGCGCGCTCTGCTGGACAGCGAAGCGGATATCACCATCGCCGGGGAGACAGGCAACGGTCAGGAAGCCATCGACCAGGCCAGTGTGCTCTCACCTGACGTGGTCGTCATGGGCATCACCACGCCGAAACTCAACAGCATCGAGGCCACCCGGCGCATCCTGGCGGCGGCCCCTGAAATCCGGATCGTCGCCCTCTCTATTCACTCGGAAAAACAGTTCATCGACGCTATGCGAGAGGTGGGGGCCGCCGGCTACGTGCTCAAAGAAAGCGTACTGGAGGAGCTGGTCGAGGCCATCCATA
>JAUXBK010000067.1 GCA_030619405.1 Sedimenticola sp.
CCTGGTGCGCGGCCGGCTGCTGAACGAATACAACCTGGAGATCGGCGCCGGCCTGGGCGCCCTCGCCGGCAAGGTGTGGCGCATCGGCCTGATGGGCCACGCCAGCCGCCCGGAGAATATCCTGCTCTGCGTCAGTGCCCTGGAGGCGGTGCTCGCCGATCTAGGTGCGGATATCAACACCGGGGTAGCGCTGTCGGCGGTGGAAGATAGGTACTAGGTACTAGGTACTAGGTTCTAGGTTCTAGGAAAGGATAAAAATCTTCCTTCTGGTTCCCACGCTCTGCATGGGAACCAGATGGGAGCGCTCTGCGCCCTTTCGAATCCGCCCTGCTTCCTGTATCACCTGGCAGAGTGCGCGAACGGGAAAAAGCTGGCAAGGCATCCCGGATTACGCTTACGCTGCATCCGGGCTTCGGGTTGTTTTGCCTCGGTCCTCGGTCCTCGGTCCTGTCTTTCCTAGGTCCTGTCTTTCCTAGGTCCTGCCTTTATCCTAGGCCCTGTTTTTCATCCAAGAGTTCTATCCAGTGCCTCACCACCCGGCGGGTGCCGCTCTGCAGGTGCAGCTGGCAGCCAATATTGGCGGTGACGATCAGCTCCGGGTCGCCCGATTCCAGGCTCTCCAGCTTGTTCTTCAGCAGACGCCGGGAGAGCTTCGGCTGCAGAATTGAGTAGGTGCCGGCGGAACCACAGCAGAGGTGGGGGTCGGATACCGCGGTGAGCCGAAAACCGAGGTGGCGGAGAATGGACTCCACCACCCCGTTCAACTGCTGGGCATGCTGCAGGGTGCAGGGGGAGTGGAACGTCACCCGCCGTCCTGCCCCGTCGATCTTCAATGCCGACAGATCCTCACCTGCCAGCACCTCCGACAGATCTCTGGCCAGCCCGGACACCCGGACCGCCTTCTCCGCGTAGGCCGGATCATGGCGCAGCAGCTCCCCGTACTCCTTCACCACCGCACCACAGCCGCTGGCGGTGATAAGCACCGCCTCGGCCCCCGCCTGGATGTGAGGCCACCAGGCATCGATATTGCGGCGCATGAAGTCCAGACCCTCTGCGTGGGCCGAGAGGTGATGACTGACCGCACCACAGCACCCCTGTTCCGGCGGGGAGATCAGGGAGATCCCCAGCCGGTCCAGCACCCGGGCCGCCGCCGCGTTGGTATTGGGGGTGGCGACCGACTGGGCGCACCCTTCCAGCACCAGCATAGTGCGGTCGAGACGCCGCACCGGGCGCGGGGCCGGCCGCTGGCGGGGCGGAACCTGCGCCTTCAACGCAGCGGGCAGCAACGGGCTGCTCCACTGCCCCAACCGCAGCAGCCGGCCAAACCGTGCCGGGTGGGCCAGCAGCTGCCGCAGACCCCAGCGAAACGCGCGGGAGAGCGGGGAGCGTGAGACCCTCTGATCGACCAGGCTGCGACCGATGTCCAGCAACCGCCCGTAGCGCACACCGGAGGGGCAGGTGGTCTCGCAGGAACGGCAACTGAGGCAGCGATCCAGATGCACCTGGGTTCGGGCAGTGACGGGCTCTCCCTCCATCACCTGCTTGATCAGGTAGATCCGTCCCCGGGGCCCGTCCAGCTCATCCCCCAGCAGCTGGTAGGTGGGGCAGGTGGCGGTGCAGAAGCCGCAATGGACACAGGCACGGAGGATCGCCTCTGCCTCTGCCCCCTCCGGGGTCTGCAAGAAGCCCTGTTCCAGGGAAGTCTGCATCTGTCAGAGCCCCTGGTAGAGCCGGCCGGGGTTAAAGATGCCAGCGGGGTCGAAGGCGTGCTTCAGGTTGCGGTGGATCTCCATCAGGGGTGGTGACAGGGCGTGGAACCGCTCCCCGCAGCGATCACCACGGCGGAACAGGGCGGCATGCCCACCTCGCTGCTGCGCCAGCCGCCGGACGGTCTCCGGCGGCGCGTCGCTGACCAGCCAGCGCTGGGCGCCACCCCAGTCGATGAACTGCTTTCCGGGCAGATCCAGAATCTCCGCGCCCAGATCCTCTGCCCGCTTCAGTTCCCCGGGATTGTTGGCATCGAACAGGATCAACGGGTGCAGGTTGCCGTCGCCCGCATGGAACACGTTGGCCACCGGCAATTCATAGCTCTCCGACAGCGCGCCGATACTGGTCAGCACCTCCGCCAGCCGGCGGCGGGGCACCGTGCCGTCCATGCAGTAATAATCCGGGGAGATGCGCCCGACCGCGGGAAAAGCGGACTTGCGCCCCTGCCAGAAGCGGATCCGCTCCGCCTCGTCCCGGGCGGTACGCACTTCGGTAGCCCCCTGGTCCAGCAGCAGCTGGCGCACCTGATTCACGTGGGCCGAGACCTCCTCGTTACCCCCGTCCACCTCGACAACAGGATCGCCTGGGCATTCGTGGGATAGCCGGCGTGGACGAACGCCTCCGCGGCCCGGATGGCGAAGCCGTCCATCATCTCCAGCCCGGCGGGGATGATCCCGGCGGCGATAATCTCGCCCACCGAGTTGGCCGCCCGCTCCACGCTGTCGAAAGCCGCCAGCAGCACCTGCGCCCGTTCCGGGCTTGGTAACAGGCGCACCACGATCCCCAACATCCCCTCAGAGCCGGTCATCAGGGCCAGCAGGTCGTAACCCGGGGTATCCAGCGACTCGCCCCCAATGGTGATCAGATCACCCGCGGCGGTCACCAGTTTCAGCTCCAGGATGTTGTGCACCGTGAGGCCGTATTTCAGGCAGTGCACCCCACCCGCGTTCTCCGCCACGTTACCCCCGATGGTACAGGCGATCTGGGACGAGGGGTCCGGCGCATAGTAGAGCCCCTGGGCCATCACCGCCTGGGAGATAGCCAGGTTGCGCACGCCGGGCTGCACCCGGGCGGTGCGGTTGACGCCGTCGATATCGATTATCCGGTTGAAGCGGGCCAGGCTCAGCAGCACCCCGTCCGCCAGTGGCAGGGCGCCACCCGAGAGACCAGTGGCGGCGCCACGGGCCACCACCGGCACCCCCATTCGGTGACACAACCGCATCACCTGCTGCACCTGCTCGACCCGCTCCGGCAGTACCACCACCAGCGGCAGCTGGCGATAGGCGGGCAGACCATCGCACTCGTAGGGGCGCAACTCCTCTTCGGCATGAATCACCGACTCCGCAGGGAGGATCCCGCGCAGTGCCTCCAGCAGCGCCGTCTTGTCGGGGGGCGGTCTGTGCACGGCTAACGGTCGAAAGCCGGGGTGGAACCGGTGGGGAGCTGTTCCTGCCGCATGCACTCTCGCCGATACTCCTCCTTGGCCACATAGTTTCGCTGGGGGCCAAAGGTGGACTGAATCTTGCGCGCCAGCTCCTTGCAGTACTCTGACTCCTGGGATTTATCCGTGGAAATGGAGTTCCCCAGCGCCTGCATCCGCTGCTGAAACTCGATTTCTGCCGTGCTATCGGCATTGGCGGCAAAGCAGAAAATCAGACCCACGAATGAAATCAGAGCAACACGCATATCAAAACCCCCTGGATACCGAAATTCTCCCGAACTCCGGAAAAGATAGAGGTTCTTGCAAAATACCCCCTCTCCCGGGGTGAGGGATTTACAGAGTTTTGCAAGAGCCCCGATAGATACCCTGCTTTATATAGTTTGGTGAGTTTTTTGTCTACAATCAGCGAAGGTTCGATTTCCCCTCCAAGGGTCAAGGGCCGCGGCCCTAACCTACTCAACCAATAAGGATCCCGATGATCAGACTCATCCACTGTGTAAGACGCCGTCCAGATATTTCCATCGAAGCGTTTCGACGCTTCTGGAATAGACCAGAGTTTTTGCAACTGCTGGAACAAGTGGTCCGGATAACCAGAGCCAGCCGGGCGCAAAAGAACGTCACCCTGCTCATCGATCTCAACGACCAACTCATGAACGAACGGGGTGCCGAAGAGCCTTTCGACGGCATCATCGAGGTCTGGTGGGAACAGGCAAAGGGGTTTCAGGAGATGCTCGATGCCCCGGAAACCCGGCAGGCTCTCGAGCAGATGACCGATTTCCAGCAACAGTTCATCGATTTCTCCAGATCCTATCGCTTCTTCACCGAGTGGGACGGGGATTAACCCATATCGTTACCCATATCGTCGGTAAGAAAAAACGTCTCTCACCTAGATCCTGCAAGTGATCGTGCTTACAGAGTGCAAGATATTGATTCGTAGAGCGAATTTGCGACCGAGTGGAATCCTTATTGTGATTTCCGCGGGAGCAAATATCGCTATACGGAGCAAGAGCTTGTGCTATGTGAGTGTGAGCACTTGCAGGATCTAGGTCTCACTAAGGGATCGAAACAGACCTATGGAGACCCCAACAGAACCGCAACGGGCATTCGGGCTGATCATCATCGGCGACGAACTGCTTCTGGGCAGCCGCCAGGATCAGCACCTGCCCCATTTTCGGGAACTGCTGAAGTGCCATGGTTACCAACTTGACCGCTGCTGGTTCCTGACCGACACTGCGGAGAGTCTCATACGCCACCTGCGCTTCTCCTTCGAAGTCGGCCAGCCGGTCTTCGTCTGCGGCGGCATCGGCGCAACACCGGACGATCTCACCCGCGGCTGTGCAGCCCGTGCAGCCGGTGTCGAGCTGACCAGACACCCGGAGGCCACCGCGCTGATCGAGGCCAGATTTGCCGAATCGGCCTATCCTGAGCGCATCCGCATGGCCGATCTGCCCGCCGGTAGCCAGCTGATCCCCAACCCCTACAATCAGATACCGGGGTTTTCGCTCAGGGGACACCATTTTCTCCCGGGCTTCCCGGAGATGGCATGGCCCATGGCCCGGTGGGTGCTGGATACCCACTACCCCCAGGCGACAGACCAACCGCTGCAGACCCTGAAGGAACAATCGGTGCGCGTTTATGACACCCCGGAAAGCAGCCTCATACCCTTGATGCTGGAACTCTCGAAACAGTTCCCGGATATGAAGATGTTCAGCCTCCCCCACTTGGGCGAAGAGGGGTATGTGGAGCTGGGATTTCGCGGTGAAGGCGATATCGAAACGGCTATGGAGGCGCTCAGAAAGGCATTAGATTCCAGGATGATGGCCTACCAACAGGGGTGACACCCCAACTGGCCGCAAGGGAACTTTCCCTTACCAGATGAATCAAATCGGCAGATAGAGGAGGTTCGCTTTGTTATCCAACGGAAGAGCCCCTCGTTGTCGACGCATCGTAAAATAGGTTAGCCTCCATCTCCATGAGTGGTGTCCCGAAAAAGTCGTTCCTTCTGCTGCTGTCGCTGATCCTGGCGCTGTTGCCGCTGCGTTATGCCGTCAGTGGCAGCGTGAGTTCAACCTTGCCCGGCTCCAACTCCGAGATGGCATTTTCGATGCCGGGGTGTGCCGGATTGGCTATGTCTGCCAGTGAATCGGACCCGGGTTGTCCCGGGCACCTCCCCGGCGGCAAAGGGGCATCAGACTGCTGCGGAGATCACTGCGGCAGCTCTCTTCAAATGCTGCTCACTACTGAATTAAACATCTCTTTTCCCGCTTCACCTCTCCATTTCGAAGAGCGCTCATCGGCACTTCCGGAGATATTTCTCTCTCCCGAGCAACGACCACCATTGACCCTCTCCTGATCGTTCGCAGCTAACGGGCGCTTTCGTGCGCCTGCAGTTCATGCGGCTTGGCGGCCGTGTATCGAGGAGAGAGACCAATGAGATTTCGTATTGCCCTGATCGGGCTGATCCCCTTTGCCCTGACGGCCTGTTCGTCGGGAGAATCTTCCACCACTTCTACGACGACCTCCGTTTCCGGGAAACCGACGGCCATCGACGGGGCCAGCCAGGGCGGCATCAAACGCTGGTACGCCTTCCAACACGTCAGCCAGGGGGCAAAGGTGTTCCAGGAAAACTGTGCCAGCTGCCACGGCAAACAGGCGGCCGGGGGTCCCAACTGGCGACAGATGGGCACTGACGGCAAGTATCCACCGCCACCTTTGAACGGGACCGGTCACGCCTGGCATCACCCCCTCAACATGCTTTATCAGGTTGTCTCCAATGGCAGCCCCGGGGGGCAAGGGAACATGCCGGCCTGGAAGGACAAACTGTCTCAGGATGAGATCGTAGCCACCATCGCCTGGTTCCAGTCCAGATGGCCGGAAGAGATCTACCGGGCCTGGGCGAAACGAGAGTTGGCGTCCAGAAAGAACAGCAAGGGATGAAGCGCTGCAGTAAGCCAAAAGGCATCACGAAACAACAACACAGGTAACCCAAATATGTTTCAGAAAAGAGTACCCGCAAAGTTTTTCAGACCGCTACTGGTGGTTACGGCATCGGCAATACTGTTTGCCATCACACTGCCCCGGCAGGCTTCAGCCGAGAGCGTGGACCAGGGCGCCATCGCCCAGGAAGTGAGAAAAGAGATGCAGCGGCTGATCCAGCAGGAGGGTGTGCTGGATGCAGCGATCGAACGTGGCATCACGAACTACATTCGCAAGCAGCAGGCATTGGCTCAGGTACAGAAGGCCCGGAAGAAATCGGACCATGCACGCAATCTTCGCCCGGTCTCCACGGAACGGGATCACATCAAGGGTAACCCCGACGCGAACATCACCCTGGTGGAATACTCGGATTTCGAATGCCCCTTCTGCAAGCGTTTTCACCCGACGGTGGAGAAGCTGATCGAAGAGAACGACGGCAAGGTCAACTGGGTCTATCGGCATTTCCCGCTGCAGTTCCATAACCCCGGCGCCCAGAAGCAGGCCGAGGCATCCGAGTGTGCGGCCGAGATCGGGGGCAACGACGCCTTCTGGAAATATTCCGACCTGGTCTACGCGCGGACGCGTTCGAATGGCAACGGTTTCCCGATAACCGGCCTGGTGCCGCTGGCCGGGGAGATCGGCCTGGACCCTGCAACCTTCAAAGAGTGTCTGGATAGTGGCAGGATGGCGGCTCAAGTCAAGGAAGATTATCAGGATGGGGTGAAGGCTGGTATCACCGGCACACCGGGAGTGATTTTGTTGAACCACACGACCGGCGATGTGCTTCCGATGGCAGGTGCGGTGCCGATGCAGCAGCTGCAGGCCGCCGTGGATCGGCTGGCTGCTGCCAGTAAGACGACCGGCGGCGGGCAGTGACAATGGCCGGTACCTGGCTGCTCGACACATTTCCTTTTCTACTCAATATCGGATAATGCATCAGACTCATGAATGCACCACAGACATCCTCCACCCCGAACGACAATTACAGCGACTCCCCCTATCGGTTGTGGGTGGAGGATATGAGCTGCCAGCACTGCGTGCGTGCCGTGGAGGAGGCCGCGCTGGTCGTGGACGGGGTCACCGCGGCAACGGTGGATCTCAAGGCCGGTACCGTGGAGGTGACCGGTGGTCTTCCACATGCCGTGGTGGAGGCCATTGAGGCAGCTGGATACCCCGCACGCCCCCAACCGAAGATACCGGAGAGCTGCCCGATCCCCGAAGCCACCCTGGCACCAACATCCGGAGAGACCCTGGCAGCAGTGGATGCCTACGTCATCGCTGTCGGTGATATGACCTGCTCCAGCTGTGTGGCGGCGGTCGAGAAGGCGATCCGTTCTGTGGTCGGGGTGAGCGAAGCGAGTGTGGACCTGGTAGAGAAGCGCGCCCACGTGTTCGGTGGCGACCCCCAGGCGGTGATCGATGCGATCGTCGATCAGGGCTATCCGGCCTCCCTGCAGGAGAGACCCGGCGCCAGCCGGGGCGATACGGATCTCTACGAGATTGCCATCGATGACATGACCTGCTCCAGCTGCGTGGCGGCGGTGGAGAAGACGATCCGTTCGGTGCCCGGGGTGCGGGAGGCATCGGTCAATCTGGTGGAGAAGCGGGCCCAGGTGCGTGGCGGCGACCCCCAGGCGGTGATCGATGCCGTGATCGATCAGGGCTATGGGGCAAGCCTGGTCGAAACGGCCACCAGCAGCAGCTTCCGGCTGCTGTTCAGTGACGATACGGAGGAACCGGCCGGGCTCCATGAACTGCTGGAGACGGGACCCGGCCCGGTGGAGCACCAGTTCCAGTGGCCCAAGGTGGAGATCACCACCCGCGAACACCCGGCGGATCTGCTGCTGCGCCTGAAGGCCGCAGGCTTCCCGGCGGTGGTCGAAGAGACCTTTGTCGACCCTTATGCCGAACAGGCAGAGAACGCCCGCCGGGAGATCGGCCGCTCCTGGCGGCGGGCCCTGGTGGCGGGTATGGTGGGCGTCTCCCTGATCGCCGCCGAATTCAGTGGCATCCTGCCGGAATTGAAGGACCCAAAGACCTTTCCGGGTCTCAGCGGCCAGGCATTCTGGGGCGTGATCGCCCTGATCTGCCTCTTCACCATGTGGTACAGCGGTCGTAACTATTACATCACCGCCGTAAAACAGGCGCGGCACCTGTCGGCCAACATGGATACCCTGGTGGCCCTGGGCACCTCGGCGGCCTGGATCTCCTCCGTAATCCTGATCATCGACCCGGACTTCATCCCCGGGGGCGGCCGCAACCTCTATCTCGATGCCGCGGTGCTGATCCTGGCCTTTCTGCAGCTGGGGCATGCCCTGGAGACCCGGGCCAAGCGCACTACCAGCGAGGCGATCGGCTCCCTGGTGCAGTTGGCCCCAAAGCGCGCTCAGGTGGTACGGGAGCAGGGAGAGGTGGAGATTCCGGTCTCTCTGCTGCGGCTGGAAGATTGTATCCGGGTGCGCCCCGGGGAGACGGTTCCCATTGACGGCGAGATGACAGAGGGGCAGTCCAGCGTGGACGAGTCCATGCTCTCGGGCGAGCCCCTGCCGGTGGAGAAACAGGCGGGGGACCCGGTGACCGGCGGCACCCGCAACCACTCCGGCTCATTCGTCTTCCGAGTAACCCGGCGTGGCGACGACACCACCCTCGCCCACATCATCGCCATGGTGAAGCGGGCCCAGCTCAGCAAACCGCCCATCGCCCGGCTGGTAGACCGGGTCTCGGCCGTGTTCGTGCCGATCGTGGTTCTCATCGCCATCACCAGCTTCGTCGTCTGGTATCTGCTAGGCCCGGAACCAACCCTTGCCTTCGCCTTTACGGCCGGTATCGCGGTGCTGGTGATCGCCTGCCCCTGCGCCCTGGGGCTGGCCACCCCCATCGCTATCATGATGGGCACCGGACGGGCCGCTCAGCTGAACATCCTGATCCGCAACAGCGACGCCCTGCAGAGCGCCAGCTCGCTCACCCATCTGGTGGTGGACAAGACCGGCACCCTGACCGAGGGCAAGCCCACCGTGACTGAGATCCTGCCGGTGGAAGGTGTCGATGAAGGCGATCTGCTGCGGCTGACCGCCGCTCTGGAAGGCAGCTCCGAGCACCCGCTGGCTGAAGCCATCCTCCGGGCGGCAGAAGAACAGGGAATCGCTTACCCCAAGGTGTCGGAGTTTCTCGCCACCGCCGGTCGTGGTATCGAGGGGGAGATAGAGGGGCACAGCTACTACCTGGGCAACTACCACTTCATCGAGGAGCAGGGGCTCTCCATCCCGCCGGTGCAGGAGCAGGCGGCGAACGAACGTTCGGCCCAGGGAGGAACCCCGATCTGGCTCGCCTCAGATGAAGGACTCATGGGCCTGCTGATACTGAACGACCCCATCCGGCCGGATTCGGCGGAGGCGATAAAGGCCCTGCACACCAGGGAGGTGAAGGTGGTGATGTGCACTGGCGACAACCGGGTCACCGCCGGGGCAGTCGCTCGCCAGCTGGGGATAGACGAGGTTCACAGCGAAGTGCTGCCAGAGCAGAAGCTGGAGGTAATCGAAACGCTGCAGCAGCAGGGTCACAAGGTGGGCATGGTAGGGGACGGGGTCAACGATGCGCCCGCCCTGGCCCGGGCCGACACCGGCTTCGCCATCGGCAGCGGCACCGACGTGGCCATCGACAATGCGGACATCACCCTGGCCGGCAACTCTCTGGCTAATGTCAACACCGCCATCACCATCTCCATTGCCACTCTGCGCAACATCAAACAGAACCTGTTTGGCGCCTTTATCTACAATGTGGTGGGGATACCGCTGGCGGCCGGCCTGTTTTATCCCATCACCGGCTGGATGCTGGCCCCCATGTTCGCCAGTGCCGCTATGGCCCTGTCGTCGGTGACTGTAGTCACCAATGCCAACAGACTCCGATTCTTCAAACCCTAAAGGAGTGAAAACATGTCCGATACCGTCGAACTTGCGATTACCGGAATGACCTGCAACCACTGTGTAGCCCGTACCGCCAAAGCGCTGGAAGCCGTACCGGGGGTGGACTCAGTAGAGGTGGCCCTGGAACCCGGTGGTGCCGTCATCACAGGCCGTGCCGATGCCGGCGTGCTGATCGATGCGGTCAAAGGAGCAGGTTACAGTGCCGCTGCAAAAAGTTGAGCGACAGTCGACCCAGCATCTGCGTTCGATCCACGGCCGTATACGGTTCTCTACCACCGAATGCTCATCGCTTTCAGCCTGGCCCCGGTAACCGGGTGGGCCTCGGTGGAATTGGCTCCGAACACCAACAGGCAGTCGGCTCACAGATCTGTCCGCCGCCGGCAGATCGAGCCGTGCGATCACCCCGCATGGCGCAAAAAAGCCTAAAAATAATTTTTTTTACACAATACGCTTCATTTGAATCAGCAGAATTCGCAACCTGTGGATAATGAAGAATATTTTCTCATAGGCATGAAATATGCCTTATGGATAACAGAGGGAAAAGCTATCAGATGGGATGTGAGTAACCTTTGTAACGGAGGCCGAAGCCATGAAAATGAGTCACCAATTACATACCCCGTATTTCATGCGCCTTTTCTACGAAGGATCAATCCTGTTTTTTTACGTATTGGGTCTGGGCATGACTGTGGTATTGGGTGCCTACGGACTAGAGTTATTTATCTCTGCATTCTAGTACCTCAAACGCTAACCTGATTACCTACGTGTCTAAGCTATGCTCCAAGGCAAGGGGCAGCCTGGATGCTGTAGGGGGGATAAGCGTAGCGCATCCACCATCCCGGGCGTTGCGGCATGTGGTCAGACCATTGGTGGATGCGGC
>JAUXBK010000168.1 GCA_030619405.1 Sedimenticola sp.
CCGTATAGCGATATGAAAAATCTTGGAAATCACAATAAGGATTCCACGCAATTTTTCATTCGCTCTACGAAACAATAGCTTGCACTCTGTACGCACGACTACTTGCAGGATCTAGGTATAACTCAGCTGTTTTCCAAGAACCCAATTAAGCTGTATCTCGCTGAGCCCCTCAAGTCCGATCTTCACCCCTGGCGTGCAGAGTTTTCCGCAGGGAGTCGTGAAAGGTAGCCATCAATACCGAGGTGGAGACGCCAATCATCAGCACGCCGTTGACCGCTTCCAGGGGACCGAGGAAGCGGTGCTGCTCCGACATGACGATGTCGCCGTAACCGAGCGTGGAGAAATTTACCGCGGAGTGGTAAATGGCCACATCGAACTGTTGAAACTCCTCCAGAAGCAGGAACAGTGTCGCCCAGATCGCTATCTGGAGCAGAATACCGAAGAGTAGCATAAGCATCACACCCGTTATGACCCACAGACTGGACCAGAAGGAGGGACTGTTCACCAGATTGTCATGGCGGCGGTAATAGTGGATCGTGGAGATGAGCAGCACCGATTGCAGAAACAGGCACAGGAGCATGGTCGGCAGGCCGGTCAGCAGGTTTTCTAACATAGGGTCGACTCCGTAGCGGCTAGTTTGAGACGGCGCAGGCGAAGCAGCTCCAGCAGATAGACAGCCAGCCAGGCATAGAGGGTGACGGCGACGAACAGTCCCATGCGGACGAAAAAGGCGGCGTAGACGTCCTTGCCGTTGGCGCTGTCCTCCACGGCCGGGCCCAGCAGGATCAACAGGGTCATGACCACGTTCGTCCAGAAAGAGGCGGGGTAGCGGGTGGCGATAATGCGGTATATCTTGCCGGCAAAATAGATGCTCAGCAGCAGCATCCACAGGAAGAACATCCACAGATTCGGAGAGAGCCCTAGCAGCATCCAGAAGAGGATGGCGAAACAGCCGCCCAGGAAGGTGGAACCGAGCAACTCACGCCCGGCACTCCGGGCGGTGACCAGTGAACTCTGCTGACCCAGGGAGACCGACTTCATGATGATGGCCATGTACATGGCAGGGTTGGTCAGAGCCAGCAGGTAGACCGGCAGCACGATCAGCATGCCGCGCAGGGCGATCCAGCTGGACTGCTCCCCGGGAACGGGTCTCGTGGCCGCTGCTTCGGCAGGTGCCGGCTCCTCGGGGAACCATGGGTAGACCACCCACTGACAGAGGATGGCGAGGATGATCCCCAATACCAGTGACTGGATGACCGTGGTGGCGAAGGCGAAGCTGGCCGTCCCGGCGACAGAGATCAGGGTGAAGCCGATGGTGAGAAAGGCGCCGACCAGGGTCTGGCCCTTGTTGACGGTCAGATGGAAGCTGAAGTAGAGACCGAGGCCCACTATGAGTATGGCCGATACCGGGTAGTAGGTGAGGAGCGGAACCAGCAGCAGTCCGATGCCCAGCGTCAGCAGCACCACCAGCACCAGTCTGAGCAGGGCTTTCCACCCCATGGGTGGCCCCGGTTTGGCGGTAAGTAGCAGGGCAAACAGCGGGGCGATGAAGGGCAGCGGCAGCTGCAGGGCATAGGCACAGGCCAGGGTGAGGGCGATGGTGCCGCTCAAGCGGAAAACGCGCCTTGCCTGGAGTTGCATCTTCAAGCTCCTTCAGTAGGCATAGGCGAGCCAGCTCATCAGGCGGATATAGGCCTCACCCAGCGGTCGCAGCAGTCGGGGTCCCGCATCACTGTAGGCGATCACTTCCGCCTGACCGCCGATGCGCAGATGACTACGTAACTGCTCTTGCCGCGAGGGTTCCAGGGAGATGACGGCGGGGAAACGCTGGGATGGGCGCAACCAGTCACGGCTGTTATCGATCGTGGGTAGTGTGCCGGGAGGCTGGGTCTGGCCCGCACTCACTCCCAGCCCGATGCTTTTTACCTTGCCGGGGAAGACCTGGCCCGGCAGGGCGTCCAGCACGAATTCCACCGGGCTCCCGACCTGGAGGTGGCCAAGGTTGTTCTCGGTGAACTCGGCAGCGATCCAGACATCCTGAATGGCGATCAGGGTCATCATCGGACTGCCGATGGCCGCGAACTGTCCTACGTCGGCACGCAGGTCGGTGATGACGCCGCGGGACGAGGCTCGAATGACTGTGTTTTTGAGATCCAGCTGCGCCTTGTCGACTGCACTCAAGGCGCTCTTCAGCTTGGAGTTGTTGTCGGCACTGCCCCCTTTCTGCTCCAGGGAGCGCTGCACCTCCGCTGCCGCTGCCGCCACCTGTGCCGTTGCCTGTTTCAACGTGGCGCGGGAGACCTCCAGGCGCCGCACCGAGATGGTCCCCGGATCCTGCCCGTGCAGTCGCTCCAGGCGGCTGGCATCCTGTTTCGCTTTCAGCTCATTGGCCTGTGCGGCACGCAGGTTGGCCCTTGCCGACTCCACCACGGCGGTGTCCGCACCCAGCTGGTTGTGTGCACTCTCCAGGTCGGACTGTGCACGACTCAGGGCGATCTCATACTGGGCGCGATCGACCTCGAACAGCGGTTCTCCCGCTTCCACGGTCTGGTCGTTCCTGACCCAGACCCGGGTGATCACGCCCGCGACCTTGGGGGCGGTGCCCACCACGAAGCCCTGCACCCGTGCCTGGCTGGTGTAGGGGGTGAAACGGTCGGAGATCAGGTACCAGGCGAGACTGAGCAGGATGATCACGAAAAGGCCCAGTGTTCCTCCCCTGACAGAGGCGCTTGCGCTCTTTTCCGGGGCCTTCCCACTCTCTGTAGTTGGCTTCTCCTCTCTATCACTCATGCTGTGTCGTCCCGGCGGGTGATGTTGGGCCGCGCTCTCTGTCCGGAATGGGTGCAGTGAGCAGGTCGCCCCAGTCACTGCGCTTCTGCATGGTGCTTCGAACCGTCTCGGGGATCAACTGTTGCGTGGGGGTGAAGCGCCAGCCGCCACCGAGCCCCTTGTACAGGCCGACGAGTGCAGTGATGTAGTTTCCCTGGTTAGTGACCTGGGTCTCGGTCTGGGAAAACAGCGCGCCCTGCGCATCCAGCACCCGCTGGAAGCCGGCATAACCCTCCTGGTAGCGTTTGTTGGCGATCTCCAGCGCCCGCCGCGCGGTGATCACGGATTCGTCGAGTATCACCTGTTGCTCGGCCGTCTTCAGTATGCTGATCGCCGCATCGTCCACTTCCCGGGCCGCCTGCAGCACCGTCTCCCGGTATTTCTCCAGCAGCTGCTGCAGGCGGGCGTCCTGTACGCGTACGTTGTTACCGATACGGCCATAGTCGAAGATGTTCCATTGCAGGGCGGGGCCAACGCTCAGATTGCGGAAATCGGGACTGCTGTTCGAGGTGCTTCCCGACCACCCGAAGGAGCCCAGGAGTGAGATCGCCGGGTAGAACTCCGCCTCGGCCATACCGATCTGTGCCGATTGGGCAGCGGCCTGCCAGGCGGCGGCGCGTACATCGGGACGGCGGATGAGCAGCTGGGCCGGGATGTTCCGGGTCTCGTTCGTGTGGATACCGGGAAGCTCATATTCCGGGCTGGCGAGTTCCGGCAGTGCACCCGGGGGGCGGCCCAGCAGGACGCAGAGTGCGTTGCGGCTCTTGATCAGCGTCAGTTCCAGCTGGGGAATGCTCGACAGGGTGGCGAGATACTGGGTCTTCGCCTGCTGCAGGTCCAGCTCGGACTCGGCCCCGCTCTTGAACAACTTGTCGGTGATCTCGTAACTGCGTCTCTGGATCGCCGCGTTCTCCCGGGCGATGGTGATGCGGGCCTCGGTGGTGCGATAGGCATAATAGAGATCGGCCACCTGGGCACTGACCAGTAGCTGTACGTCCTGCTGGTTGGCGATGGAGGAGAAGAATGCCGCATCAGCAGATTCTATACCACGTCTGAAGCGACCCCAGAAGTCCAGTTCCCAGGCCAGGTTGAAGCCCAGCTGGTACTTTATGGTGCTGTCGGTATCGTTGGGCAGCGGTCCGCCTTTCCGCTTGGTATTGACGTAGCTGACCGCACTGCCGATCTGCTGCAGCTGCGGGTAGAGGGTACTGCCGGCGATGCCCAGCAGGGCCCGGCTCTCCAGGATGCGCAGTCCGGCGATGCGCAGCGTGAGGTTCCCCGCTCTGGCCGAGTCGATGAGCCGGTTGAGCGCCGGGTCCGCGAACAGGATCCACCAGAAACGCAGGTCTGTCTCGTTCCAGACTTCCGGCGTGGTGGCCTCCGCAGGGGCAGAGGGGCGCCAATCCTTCAGCCACTCGACCTCGGGCTCCTGATAATCGGGTCCCAGCGTGGTGCAGGCGCTTAGCACGAGCACCCCGAAAGCAAGAGACAGACGGGGCAGCAGACGCCTGACTGCCCCTGCCTGGCTAATCGCTGGCCAGGGAAGCCTGGCTGCTCTCATCTGTCACCTGTTTCTCATCCTGGGCTGCATCCTCCGACTCGCCTTCTGCGACCCAGTCCATGAAGAGCTGGTAAGCGAGTGCCAGCAGCACGGAACCAATGAAGAGGCCGATGATGCCGGCGGTAACCATGCCGCCCAGGGCGCCGAGCAGAATGATCGGCATGGGTGCATCGACACCGCGGCCGAGCAGGAGCGGTTTGAGAACGTTGTCCGCCATACCGGCAACGAGGAGATAGACCGTGTACATGATGTTATCGCCGGTGGAGCCACCACTCCACCAGAGGTAGGCGATCACCGGTAGTGAGACGATACCGGCAGGGACTTGGGCGATGCCGAGTATCAGCACGATGAACGCCAGTACGCCAGCAGCCGGAACGCTCGCCCAGATGAACCCGACCCCCAGCAGCACCGCCTGGATGAAGGCGACACCGATGACCCCCATGGCTACGGAACGAATGGTGGCGGTGGAGAGGGCGTGCAGCCCGGGACCCTTGGCGGGGCCGGCCAGGCGGCTGAGGATCCGGCCCATGGCCGCGCTGCCGGATTCGCCGTAGGCCATCATGATGCCGGCCACGATCAGCGAGCCCATGAACTTGAAGGCACCGCCTGCGGTACTGGCCACGAGCTCCAGCAGGAACTTCGAGGCCACCTCCAACTGCGGTTGCGCCTTCTCGAGCAGCCCCGAGAGATCATGGGCCGCCTGGCTCCAGAGGGCGTAGAGTTTGTCGCCGATGAGTGGCCAACCGGCAACGGCGGGATCGGGTGGCGGTATGACGATCGTGTTGTTCTCAAAGGCGGTATGCAGATCGACCAGGTAGTCTACAAAGGAGCTGCCGAGCATGGCGATCGGACCACCGATCAGAAACAGTCCAACGATCACCAGCAGTGTAGCCGCCAGACCCTGCCGGCCGCCGAGGCGCTTTGCAAGCTTCAGGTGGAGCGGGTAGAGGGTGACGGCGAGGATCAGCGCCCATAGCATCAACCCCATGAACGGGGCAAAGATCTTTACCGCCATGACCACCAGAAAGACGATGAGTCCCACGCGGATCATGACGTCCATCAGATCCCTGGAGAGTATTTTCCGGAACAGTATGATATCTAACTGCATTTATGGGGTCTTCCCTATGATATTTTTATGGAAAAAAATGCCAGCAAAAACGCCCCGGCTCCTGCGACGCAAGGGTCAGGGTTCGATCCAGCAAAGGGACAGCTTGAAACTCAACTTCGAAGGCGCTGGGGCTGCAGACCACATCGGTTTCCTCAACAGGAGAGACCTCTGCCGGGGGAGTGGAGTATCACATGTTGGCTGGCGGTCATCAATACCTCCTGTGCTCCGCAACTGATATCACGCCAGATTATCCGGCGATCACTGACTTCTTGCATCACTCACTATCCAATACCAGGAAACAGTTCGTTAATTCAGACCTCAACACCATGATTAGATCATGGATATATAACTTATTAGTTCTAATAAAAAAAATACATTTTCAGACGAAAATTGGACACTCTGCAACGAGTACAGCCCGTTGCCGGCAC
>JAUXBK010000125.1 GCA_030619405.1 Sedimenticola sp.
ATAGACACTTGATATGAAGTCGATTTGCCCGATGAAGTATTTCTGTTAATAGCAGGCCAGGCGCCGTATACGGACCCGTATGTACGGTGCTGTGGGAGGGGGCTACTTGAGTAGCTCCCTATCCCGATTAGGCTTTTTTTGCATTTATCTTGGCCGTATTATTACGGCAATTTGCCTGAAAATGTCACCGGTTCTTCGTGACACTGCTGCGCTTTCAAAATACTTTTGGTTTAAATATATAAGATCTTGCCTGCCAAATAAATTCAGCCAATGTTGCCATTGTTAAAAGTAGCGCCATTGCGATATAAATATACACTATATCATCAAAGGAATAAGCCCCCACCAATAAAGCAATGGAAAATACAATAGATATAATTCTTATTGCATTTTTATAGGATTTATCGTATCCAAAAATATTCCCTATAATAAATAGGAATCCCACGATTGGAATAAATATCCACAAGTCGCTTCTCAAGCCTCCGAGAAGTTGAAACCAATAGACCCCAACCAACAAGAATCCCATTAAATCTATCCGGCACTTCCCTAGTGAAGTTGAACTCAACGAAACATCTTTAAGCGCTGACATCCTGAAAATAAAACTTACGAAAAATTCTCTAGCCAGAAGCAGAGATACAAACCAAAGTGGAATGATATTGATTTCTACCATGAACATATACAACGCAAACATGCATAGACTATCGGCCAGATAGTCTAAATAAACACCGTATACAGAATGTAAATTTCTGGTCCTGGCAATATATCCATCAAGTGAGTCCATAAGCACAATCAAAAACCATAGTGCCCCAAAAACCATTTTCGTCCAAAACGAAGCGTTCTGGTACAATGCATAAAGACCTATCATTAGCATAATTGTAAGAATAATACGGTAAGTTGTAATCTTATTCGGTGTGATCATTAAAAAACTGGTTACTCGAGGTTTTTGGTAACATTATAGAAAGAAACACCAATTGCAGCTTTATAGCCTAACTATATATGGACGTCCTAAACGACGTGATATAATACGTCACAATCGATGTCTAATCCGCAATGACTGATTTATCTTGCTGAATTTAAGTCCTATTGTCATACTATAAACTTCCTAAAGGAATATAGGAAATACGTCATGCACAAGGAAGGCAAGCCCCGTCTGCTGGATCGGGTTCGTTACAGAATCCGGGTAAAACACTATAGTGTTCGAACGGAACAGGCTTATGTAGACTGGATACGCCGTTTCATTCTATTTCATGGTAAACGCCATCCCGAGCAGATGGGAGCCGAAGAGATCGAAAACTTTCTCTCTCATCTGACCGTTGATAGAAATGTTGCGGCATCGACCCAGAATCAGGCACTCAGCGCTATTATTTTCCTCTACCGCGAAGTACTTAATATAGATCTTCCCTGGCTCGAGAACGTCGCTCGCGCAAAAAAAACCCCCAAAGCCTTCTCGTGGTCCTCCGCAACAAAGAGGTCCAGTCGGTATTCCTGCACATTGAAGGCGCACATCTGCTGATGGCCAGCCTCATGTACGGGTCGGGTCTACGCCTTATGGAATGCGTGAGTCTGTGGGTGAAGGATGTTGATTTTTCTCACCTCCAAATCGTCGTACATAATGGAAAAGGTGGGAAAGACAGGGGCACCTTGCTCCCAGATTCGCTTCAGGATCCCCTCAAGGTCAGGATTGCGTGCGAAGTATGGGGTCGGGTCTAGATTCGATGATTTTTCTATGGGAAGTTGCTGAGCATGGCCCACTCTTGGCATCGTATCTAGACCTGACCATGGATTCCCTCGGTTTTTTTGTTTTTCCTTTGCGTCTTTGCGCCTTTGCGCGAGAATGCTTTTTGTTTTTGTTTTTTTCCCTTTTGCTTTAGTTCGAGTGCAGAATAACTTTCGATGAAAAAAGAGACACACACCATCGGTGGCGGGCTGGCGGGCTGGTCCATCCGCCACCCGGTCGGGGTCGTGATGATCACCCTGGCGGTGATGGTGCTGGGGCTGTTCGCCCTGCAGCGGCTCAATATCGACCTGCTGCCCCACATCATCTACCCGGACATCCGTGTGCGGGTGCTGGACCCCGGGGTACCGGCCACCATCATGGAGGACGAGGTGACCCGGCAGCTGGAGGAGCAGCTGGCCATCACCGAAGACGCCATCCACGTGGAGTCGCAAACCAGCGAGGGGCGCTCCGGAGTCTCCCTCTCGTTCGAGTACGGCAAGGATATCGACCAGGCACTGCAGGATGCCAGCACCCGCCTCGACCGGGCCAAACGGTTCCTGCCAGACTCCATCGAGCCGCCGATCATCTACAAACGGGACCCCTCCCAGCGGCCGGTGGCGGAATATGTGATCAGCTCCGCCCTGCGGGACCCGGTGGAGCTGCGCAGCTGGGTGGACTACAGCCTGGGCAAGTGGCTGTTGAACCTGCCGGGGATAGCCGCCGCCGAGGTGGGGGGGGGGCTGGTGCGGGAGATCCAGGTGATCGCCGATCAGGAGCGGCTGGCCGGACTGGGGCTGGACGTGCTAGACCTCTCCGAGGCCCTGAAGAGCGGCAACCGGGACACCCCGGCCGGCCGGCTGGTGATGAAGCGCGGGGAGATCAGTGGCCGCACCGCCGGTCGCTTCCAGGAAATCGGGGAGATCATCGACCTGCCCCTGCAGGTGGAGACCCGCGAGGGTGACGCACGGGTGCTGCACCTGGGTGAGGTGGCCCAGGTGATCGACGGCGCCGAAGAGGAGCGGCTGCGGATACGACTGAACGGTCTGCCAGGCATCAAACTGTCGATCCAGAAACAGCCCCAGGCCAATACGGTCGCCGTGGTGGACCGGGTCAAAGCCAAACTGGCGGAACTGGAGGCAGACGGACTGGTACCGGACGACATCACTATCCACGAGGTGGACGATCAGGCCCGCTACATTCGCCGCTCCCTCGACAACGCCATCCGGGCCGCCGGCAGTGGCGCCCTGCTCGCCATGCTGGTGGTCTACCTGTTTCTCGGCAGTCTGCGGCGCACCCTGGTCATCGGCAGCGCCATCCCCATCGCCATCCTGGTCACCTTCATCCTGATGGCCGCCGGCGGTCTCAGCCTCAACATCATGACCCTGGGGGGCCTGGCCCTGGGGGTCGGCATGCTGGTGGACAGTACCATCGTGATGCTGGAGAACATCTACCGCCACCAGCGCCAGGGAGAGACAGGGGACGCGGCCCCCCTGCAAGCCGCAGCAGAGGTCAACAGTGCCATCGTCGCCTCCACCACCACCAATCTGGCAGCGGTGCTGCCGTTTTTGTTCGTCACCGGACTGATCGGTCTGCTGTTCCGGGAGCTGATCTTCACCGTCTCCGCGGCCATCGCCGCCTCCATGCTGGTGGCCCTGACCCTGGTCCCGGCGCTGGCGGGACACATACCGGCCGGGCGTGAGGGGATGCTGCGTCGGGCCACCAACCGTATCCAGGAAAAGCTGCAGAACGGCTATGCACGCCTGCTCGGCTGGCTGCTGCGGGTTCCCTGGCTGATCCTGGCCCTGTTCATCGCCGGGATGCTCCTCACGGTACCCGAGTTCCTGGAGAAGAAACAGGAGTTTCTGCCGCGGATGGACGAGGGGCGGATCTATGTGAGCATCACCGCCGACCGGGGGATAAACGTCGCCGGTATGAATCGCATCAGCGAGCGGATCGAAGCGGTACTGGCCCGGCAGCCGGAGGTGGAGACCCTGTTCACCACCGTCGGCGGCCATGTATTTGGCCGCTCCCAGCATGAATCCCCCAACCGTTCCAGCATCAAGGTGCGACTGAAGTCGAGCGACCGGCGGGGCGGGATCAGCAGCCAGGCGTGGATCGGCCGGGTCAAGAAAGAGATCGACAAGGCACAGCTGGCGGGGGTGAAGGTGCGTATTTTCAGCACCGGCGTCAGAGGCATCCGCTTCAACCGCAGCGACGACGACTTCGCCCTGCGCATCCGGGGACCGGATCTGTCGGTGCTGGAGGAGATCGCCGGTCGGGTAGTGGAGCAGCTGCACGGCCTGAAGGGAGTGCGCAACCTGCAGCACTCGGCCGAGGAGAAGAATCAGGAGCTCTCGGTCCAGGTCGACCGGGAACGGGCCGCCAGCTATGGGCTGACAGTGGAGGATGTGGGCAAAGCGGTACGGTTTGCCCTGCAGGGACGGAAGGTAACCGATTTCATCACCGAAGACCGCTCTATCGACATCCTGCTGCGGTTGAGCCCGAAACAGATGACCAGTCCGGCGGACGTGGAGAACATCATCCTGTTCAGCAATACTATACCGAAGGTGGCGGTACGACTGTCGGATATCGCCCGGGTGGAGATACTCCCGGTCCCCTCGGCCATCACCCGGGATCGCCAGCAGCGCTATGTGGAGGTGACCGCCTCGCTTACCGGCGACCGCACCCTGGCGGAGATCATCGCCGATGCCGACGGGCGACTGGAGGGAGTGAAACTGCCCCGGGGTTACATCATCTACGAGGCCGGTAACCTGGAGACCCTGCAGGAGGGGCGCGACCTCAGCCGCCAGCTTCTGGGACTGGCCCTGTTCCTGGTGTTCGTAGTAATGGCCGTGCAGTATGAGTCGCTGCGAAACCCGCTGGTGATCATCCTCAGCGTCCCATTTGCCCTCACCGGGGTGGCGATCGGGCTGGATGTCACCGGCCTGCCCCTCTCCATGCCGGTGTGGCTGGGGCTGATCATGCTGGCGGGCATCGTGGTCAACAACGCCATCGTGCTGGTGGAGTACATCGAGCTGGAGCGGCGGCGTGGTGTGGAGCCGGCAACCGCCATCGTGGAGGCGGCCCGGCTGCGGCTGCGCCCGATCCTGATGACCACCCTCACCACCGCCCTCGGCATGCTGCCTCTGGCCATGGCGCTGGGGGAAGGCTCGGAGATGCTCCAGCCCCTGGCCGTCACCATCGTCTCCGGCCTGCTCTTCTCCACCCTGGTGAGCCTGCTGCTGGTCCCTTCTGTCTATCGGATTCTGAATGGAAGAGGCAAAGCGCGCGCAGAGGGTGTTCTGAAACCGGAGAAAGTAAAACCTTAAAGATCAAAAGCCTGAAAAACATTTCTCGCGCAAAGACGCAAAGACGCAAAGGAAAAACAAAACAAAAACCTTCTGCTGTCTATTTCTGTGCCTCAAGGCGAGGTCATGCCAGCGAATGACTGAAGAGCCATGAACAGGCCCGGGTTTGAAAAGGAGTTGGCTGGTACTCTGCAGTTTATTCGGAGGCACATCTCCAAATTCAGGGTATCCTGTCGATGAAGCAATTGTTTTCAGGTTTTCTTTGCGTCTTTGCGTCTTTGCGTCTTTGCGTCTTTGCGTCTTTGCGCGAGAAATGTTTTTTGTTTTAAGGATTATTTCACCTCTTCGCGAGAAATCGTTTTCAAGACGGTCGGGAGAAACCCGACTCCACCTCACGCCAGAGCTGCTCGTAGGCGTGTGCCGCCAGGCTATTGGAAGAGAAGCTGTTGAGGGGCGCTCGGTGGATGCCCATCTGCTCCACGTCGCTGGCGTAAGGGATGCAGGTGGAGAGTGCTTCCGGGTGGTGACGGGACATCTCTTCGATCAGTTCCTCGTGCATCTGCTTGCGCCGGTCCACCATGGAGAAGAAGGGCATCAGTTCTACATTCCGCATCTCCTGGCCCCGCAGAAAATCCAGTAGCTGTTCATAGGTGCGCAGCGAGAGGGTGGTGGGAATGGTGGGGATCAGCAGCGCGTCTGCGGCGCGGAAGATGTTCTCCGAGACCAGCGAGAGGCTGGGCGGACAGTCGAGGAAGATTCGGTCGAACTCTTCAGAGAGGGGCCGCAGCAGCCGTCGCAGCTGTTTCACCGGTTTCTTCGCCTCGCCCAGGATCAGGTCCATATAGCGGCAGGAGAAGTCTGCGGGGAGCAGATCCAGGTTTTCGAAATCGGTCCCCTTGATCAGCTGGTCCACCTCCCGCTCGCCACGCAACATCCGGCGGCTGCCGCCCTTGATCCTCGGCTTGATCCGGAAGTAAAAGGTGGCAGCTGCCTGTGGATCCAGATCCCACACCAGGGTACGGTAACCATCCCGGGCCGAGAGGTAGGCGAGATTGACAGCGGTGGCGGTTTTTCCCACCCCTCCCTTGATATTGTAGGCCGCATAGATCCTCATACCCGCTTCCCCCTGCGCCCTTTGCCGGCCGGTGCAAACAGCCGGGTGAACAGGGCCCGGTTCTCTCTGGAGGCAAAGGTCTCGAAACGGTCGTGGAATTCCACCCGCGTCTGCAGCTGGCGCTCCAGCAGGCCGTCCACCAGCATCCCCATGGCCAGCAGCGTGTCCGGCGGTACCTGACCTTCATCGGCCATCTGGCGCGCCAATTCCCGCAGCTTGTGCGCCTGCACCTCCAGATCCTGGTGGGTGCCCAGGTTGTCGAGCAGGATCTTGATCGCCTTGATGGTCGCAGAAATCTTTTTATTCGGATAAATACTTCTAAAATACTCAATAAGATATCTTAACTTTTTACAGCTCTTCCTTAGCTCATGGAGCGCATCGGGATGACTCGCTGCCGTTATCGCCTCCCCCTCCTGCATGACCCTTTTGTAGATCTTGTGGATACGGCGGCTGGCCACCTCCCCGATCGGGCGATCGGCGCTGGGGGCCCCACCCTCCGGTGGCGATTCCAGAAAACCGCGCCACTTTTTGAGCAGTTTGCGAAAGTGGGGAGAGTTGAGCTTCTTCACCATCTCCCGGTGTTCGCTCTTCTGATGCCTGATCAGAAACTGCTGCAGTGGTTCCAGATCCTGCCGGAACTGAGGCCGCAGGCTGTCCCGGTACTCCTCGAACCCCAGCAGGTAGACATCCATGTCCCGGGTCGGTCCAGTAACCTGCCCCACCCAGGCAAAACCCTCTTTGAATATTTCCACCTCGGGCGCCGGGAACACCCCTTTGATCTGGGTCAGGGCAGACCGGGTGCGCCGCACCGCCACCCGCAGGTCGTGCAGGAACTCGGTGTCCAGGTCGGCACGGGTGCCGGCAAGGTTGGTCTCCACGGCATCGAGGAGATGCAGGTGTATCGCTCGGGCCGCCTCCTGCGCCGGCATATCCGGATGGAAGTGGAACTTGAGCTTGGAGGTGTAGTCCACCGGCCGACGCCCGACCGCCGTCAGCGCCTCGTCCAGCAACCGACCCGAAACCGGCTCCATCTCAAGCTCTTCGGTCAGGAACTGCAGCATCTGCTGCCGGGGTTTGCGGTATCCCCGCACCGGGAGCAGCCGGATGCGCCCATCGAGCGCTACCGATTCCCCTTTCCCGGGCTCCCTGCCCTCGTACTCCTCGATCGCCAGCTGCAGCACCGTCTTCTCTTCGTCGTCCAGCATCCGCAGCATGCGCACCCGGCTCTTCACCACCATCTGTGGCAGCAGGGCCCGCATCTCCAGCAGGGGTGCCAGGTCATCGCGCATCCTGCCGTCGGGAAAGTCCCAGACGAAACGGGGCATCTCACCGCTGATCCGGAGCCTCTCCTGTTCCAGATCCGCCCAGACCAACCACCGTTCCCGGCCCCGGGATTCCCGCCACAGCAGGGCATGGGCCTGGTAGAGCCTCCAGTCGAAACTATCGTAGAAAGTTATTGTAACAGTTTGTTCCTGTTCTATTTTTAAATCGAATGCAGAACTGAGAGCGGCAAGTACGCCGGCAGCGGCATGGGCTCCGGAAAGCTGGAACTGCTGAGGTTCGTTCGACATGGCGCCTCACATGAAAAGTCTGTCCTGTTTCCGCAACAGGGAAGTAATAAACCCAGGATAGTAATCCACCACCGGCCAAATAGGAAACCCGTTCAGAGGATGATGCAGAAAAATCAAAGGCGTTCTCGCGCAAAGACGCAAAGGCGCAAAGAAAACCTTTAAAAAACTGAAAAAA
>JAUXBK010000233.1 GCA_030619405.1 Sedimenticola sp.
CAACGCCCGGGATGGTGGATGCGCTACGCTTATCCCCCCTACAGCATCCAGGCTGCCCCTTGCCTTGGAGCATAGCTTAGACACGCAGGTAATCAGGACCCATTTTGGCCAGATTTCCCGATTAAATTCGTTAAATATGTCCAATATTCGCCTCAAATAATGGAAAAATCTGACTCAAAATGGATTCCCCTCGCTACGACCGCCATGGATGGCGGAAGTGCCGGTTTTGCAGGAGCAACAAACCGGTCGGCCCCTATTCTCGGACAGGCTCCTAGAAAGTAAACCGGCTCCCTTCCTGTACGTTCTCCAGCGGCGCCAGCACCGTTTCGAACAGGCCTTCGCTGCGCCAGCTCTCCTCCCCGACCCGGGTGATCAGGGTGGCCTCCATGGTGGGTGCCTGCCCGATCACGGCGAACAGCCGGCCGTCCAGATTCAGCTGCCGTTCCAGGCTCTCGGGCAGCTGGGGCAGGGAACCGGTGAGCGCGATCAAGTCAAAGGGGGCGCCATCGATCCGATCCGCCAGGCCATCGCCGCTGCGCAGCGCCACATTTTTTATTCCCTGGGCCTCAAGCCTGGCCAGGGCCTGTTCGGTGAACTCCGGATGGATCTCCAGGCTGATCACCTCTCTACCCAGTTTTGCCAGGCAGGCGGTGACATAACCACTGCCGGTGCCGATCTCCAGGATCCGGTCGTCTGGCTGGATGTTCAGTGCCTGCAGCATGCGCCCCTCGACCCGGGGAAACATCATCCTCTGGCCGTGGCCGATGGGGATCTCGATGTCGGCATAGGCCAGGTTGCGGTACGCGTCGGGGACGAACGGGTCCCGGGGGATCTGTTGCATGAGGTCGAGCACCCGTTGATCCAGCACCTCCCAGGGACGGATCTGCTGCTGAACCATGTTGAAGCGGGCCTGTTCCAGTGTGTCGGTGATCATTAGGAGTCTACCCCGGTGCTTTGTGTAACTGACGCTTGAATTGGATCATTAATGGGGTTCTTGCAAAATACCTCCTCTCCCTCAAGGGAGAGGGGATTATTAAGAGTTTTGCAAGATCCTTTTAAGATTACGATTTTTGTCTTCTGCCGGCAACCGGAGATCGGGAATCAGAAGTCGGAATCTGCTGGTTCCCACGCTCTGCGTGTGAACCTTTGCCGGGGTATGGATCTGGTGTCATGCGGCGCAGGAGCGCCGCCGGTTACGTTCCCACGCAGAGCGTGGGAACGAGGGAATCTTTCAGGGACCTCAGCGATCCCATTCTGTCTTCTGTCTTCTGTCTTCTGTCTTCTGACTTCTGACTTTACGGCAGCGGCACCTCCTCATAGACCTGCTCCAGCGGGATCTCGATGCCCACAAACTCCAGGATGATGCTCCCTTCGGTGTGGATGGTGCCACGCCAGTCGTCACGGCGGCGGTGAATCTCCACCTCCGGTCTCTCCTGGGAGACGAGCAGGTACTCCTGGAGGCTGTCGATCCGGGTGTAGGCGAGCAGTTTCTCCCGACGGTCGATACGCTCGGTGCTGTCGGAGAGCACTTCGACCAGCAGACAGGGGCGGGTGCGGAAGTAGGTCTCCCGATCGCCGGGGTCACACGAAACCAGGAGATCCGGGTAGTAGAAGGCATCCGCCCCGGTGACCCTGAGTCGCACCTTCATGTCGGACATGAACAGCTGACAGTTTGTGCCTCTGATTTTGGGTCTCAGTATGGTTGCCAGGTTAAGTGCGATCAGATTATGCAGGTCGCTGGTGCCAACCATGGCATACACTTCCCCCTCGATATACTCGTGACGGACCTCGCTGACGAGCTCGCCCTCCAGATACTCATCTACGGAGAGGTGTCTCCGCTCCGGATGCAGTCCCATTTTTGTTACCCTCACTCTCGAAAAACAGCTCAGGTACAAGGCTAGCCTTTGTGCAGGGATTCGGCAAGTGACGGGCATCGTGCCACTGTTCGGCCGTTTCAGGCAATCCCGCGCCGATCTCCGGTTGCAAAGGTGCCGCCCATCCGATAGCTTATTCGTTTCGGGCGCTTCGGTGCCCATGCGCTGGGGGTGCCCCACACACGGGCTGAGAAGATACCCTTCGAACCTGATCCGGTCAGCACCGGCGTAGGGAAGCCACCCACCAAGAACAAGGTGTCGGCTCCCTTCAACCCAATACCAGATAGAGAGCAACACCATGAGCGCCATCCCTGAAGATTTCATCCAGCAGACCGCCCGCCTGTCGCAAGAGGTCACCCGGCCTTTTTCCGGCTCCCGGAAGATATATGTGGAGGGTTCACGGCCCGACATCCGCGTCCCCATGCGGGAGATCGCGCAGGACCCGACCCAGGCCAGTTTCGGGGCGGAAGAGAACCCGCCGATCCCGGTCTACGACACCTCCGGCCCCTTTTCCGATCCGGCTGTTACGGTCGACCTGATGAAGGGGATGCCGGACGTGCGCAGCCGCTGGATCGGGGAGCGGGGGGATACGGAGTTGCTTGCGGGTCTCAGCTCGGAATTCGGCCGCCAGCGCCGGGACGACCGGTCGCTGGACTCGCTGCGTTTCGAGCACATCCGACAGCCGCGCCGGGCCGTAGCAGGGCGCAACGTTACCCAGATGCACTACGCCCGCCAGGGCATTGTCACCCCGGAGATGGAGTTCGTGGCCATCCGGGAGAACTGTCGGCTGCAGGCGTTGCGGGACGATCCCCGCTACGCCAGGCTGCTGCGCCAGCACCCGGGGCAGAGCTTCGGCGCCAGCATCCCGGACGAGATCACCCCGGAGTTCGTGCGCGCCGAGCTGGCGTCGGGCCGTGCCATTATCCCGGCCAATATCAACCACCCGGAGCTCGAGCCGATGGTCATCGGTCGCAACTTCCGGGTCAAGATCAACACCAATATTGGCAACTCCGCCGTCTCCTCCTCCATCGCCGAGGAGGTGGAAAAGATGGCCTGGTCCGCCCGCTGGGGCGGCGACACCCTGATGGATCTCTCCACCGGCAAGAACATCCACGAGACTCGGGAGTGGATCCTGCGCAACGCCCCCATGCCGATCGGCACCGTGCCCATCTACCAGGCGCTGGAGAAGGTGAACGGCAAGTCCGAGGATCTCACCTGGGAGATCATGCGCGACACCCTGATCGAGCAGGCGGAGCAGGGGGTGGACTACTTCACCATCCACGCCGGGGTGCTGCTGCGCTATGTCCCGCTGACCGCCGACCGGGTTACCGGTATCGTCTCCCGGGGCGGCTCCATCCTGGCCAAATGGTGCCTGGCCCACCACAGGGAGAACTTCCTCTACACCCATTTCGAGGAGATCTGCGAGATCATGCAGGCCTATGATGTCGCCTTCTCTCTGGGGGACGGCCTGCGCCCCGGGTCTCTGGCGGATGCCAACGATGCCGCCCAGTTCGGCGAGCTGGAGACCCTGGGCGAGCTGACCCGGATCGCCTGGGAACACGACGTGCAGGTGATGATCGAGGGGCCCGGACATGTGCCG
>JAUXBK010000147.1 GCA_030619405.1 Sedimenticola sp.
CATCAGCCGCCCCCCCCCCGCCACCGGTGCGCAAAATGATGGGATCTGTGAATCCCTCCGCCAGCAACCGGTCGCGCAGGTCTTCGACCTGCTCCGGGACACCCTCATCGGAGTGGTTCATTATGAACAGCCAGGAGTGCCGGGCACTTCGCTGCTGCAGAAACCGCCAACCCAGATCGTCCTGGTAGCGTTCCGGGCTGACCACATAGACCAGCCAGTCGATATAGGGCAGCCAGGACTGGGCCAGGGCCCGGTGCCGCTGCTCCACGCTGTCGATATCCGGCATATCCAGCCAGGCGATCAGACGCCGGCTGTCGTCCTGATGGTAGGCGATTCGGGTCTCTTCCAACGGCAGATCGGAAGGGAACTCAACCAACCGATAGTCCTGGTGCAGAAAGAGCGTGACCTCCTGAGAGGTGGGGCGCTGCACCCCCACCCGGGCAATCTCCTCCCCGGCCAGACGATTGAGCAGGCTGCTCTTACCCACCCCGGTCCCGCCAAAGAAGGCGACGATCAGAGGCCGCTCCGCACTCCGGGCAAAAATGGCCTCAGCCTGCTGGCGCTCCACGTGCCCCAAGGCCTCCAGCTCCCGGGGGGAGAGCCAGCCTGCGGCGGCGGCCGCCTCGGCCCACTGCTTCAGTGCCAGGTATTTATCCTCGAAATCGTCATTCATGGATGGTAACCATTTCCGTGATCAATCCGCGGCCATTTTGTTGTCCCCAGGCACATACCCTGGGTTCAGTGTCGCCAGCGCCCGTTCCGCCTCTGCCAGCTCTTCACCCGGAATGGCATAGCATCCTTGCCGGGACATGCTCTGAGTAATCCCCAGCAGCTGCTGTTTCAGCACACCACCGAGCAGTTCTTCCCTTACTGCCTCCAGCTGCCGCTGCTTCAAATCAGCCTCCACCGTCTGCATATAGCGGCCCACTGCGCTCTCCGCCAGCAAGGTGGTGAAGGAGAGCATGGCCGGCGTGAGGATCAAATCGTTGAAACCGATCCCGCCTGTCTTGATGGCGATCCCCACGGCTGCAGCATCGGTCGTGATCCGTGCTACCCGCAGGCTGTTGAGGGTAGCCGGGTGCTGTTCCAGATAGCGAAACAGCTCCTCACCCGCCCGCTCGATCTCCACCTCGAACCGTTCCTGATAATCGACCAGCTCCCCGGCAAAGGTCCGCTCCAGCGCCAGCCTGCTCCGCTCGACCTGCTGCAGCAGGTTGCGCCACCACAGACCGGTGCTCCCGCTGGCCGCCAGGGCGTGCTCACCGGCCCGGTGTTGCAACTGTAGCAGCAGGTGAGAGGCGACGTCGTTCAGCACTCCGATCTCCTGTTCCCGCCCCTTCTTCTCCGCTTCACCCCCGCCACTGCTGAACATCCTGAGGACCTTTCTGGCGGGCCAGGTCAATACCTGACGCACCTGGATCAGGGCAGCGGCGACACCCGGCAGCTCGAGCAGTTCCAGCAGGTGCACGATGGCGCGCTTCAGTGTCTCGTCATAGTGGGGATCCTGAAGGTAGTCACGCTGATAGAGCTCCAGCGCCTCCAGCAGCCCTGTCTCCACCTCCGCCTGCCAGGTCACCGCCGCATTGACCTCCTGACGCAGGGCTCCGGTCCACTCCCCCCAGTGGTTAAGCAACAGTTTCCCCAACCGCTCCTGTGCCGGCAGGGTCGGGGATCGGGGCAACTGCCCGGCGACGGCATCCTGTAGGGCCCTGATCACCGCGTCTGCAATCTGAGCGCCGCTATCGCCCTGCACAAAGGGATAGTTGAGAATAGCGGCACACCCGATGGACTCTGCCGCCAACCGCTCTTCAATGGAACCTCGCAGTATCGCTGCGGACTCTTCATCCGTCTTGTTCAGACAAATCAGCAACGGTGTCTCGATGGGGGCGAGCAGCCGCAGCATGCGCCACACCGACTGGTCTGCATACTTCTCCCGGCTCACCACCAGCAGGATCAGGTCTGCCATGGCGCACACCTCGGGCACGATGTCCCGGTATGCCCGGGAGCTGATCGAGTCGAAATCCGGTGTGTCCCAGACGATCAGCGGCTGCTGGGAGAGCGTTTCACTCCCCTCGATCCCGGTCAGGGAGTAGCCGTCTGGATTGGATGTCTCCCGGGATATATCCTCTATCCGGTGCCAGCCCGGGAACTGCAGTGTCAGGCCATGCTCAACTGTCGGATCCACGAGGCGGGTGCTGAAACCCTGGGCGTTACGGGTATAACCTGCCAGCGGACTGGGCACCGCTACCTCCGTCCCCAGCAGGATATTGACGATGGTACTCTTGCCCGACTGGGTGGGACCAATGACAGCTAGCTGAAGCGGTATTCCGGCCGCCTCTGGATCCAGGGTGGAGCGCCGCAGTAGAGCGGCGGCATAACTCAGGGTGTGTGTAGCATCATCATGGACCATCTGATCCGCCGCCTGCAACGCTTCTCTGCGAGCTTTCAGACGGGGCAGGAACCGCTCCAGCGTCTCCAGTGCGGCTCTTGGTTTCATGGGACTTCGGCCATCAGATAGAGATAATGTATTTTCAGGCTCTGTCACCCCCGGGGCTCAGCTGGTGGACGATCCACCGCCCTCCTTCGAGGTATCATCTTTTTCCGTTACAGATCCGACCGCTTCTCTCTTTGGCGGCAGGTCGTCGTCATCCATGAGGATCCGGCTCGCCTCTCCTTCGAGATCATCGAACTGGCCGCTCCTGGCTGCCCAGAAAAAGACCCCGACCGCCAGCAGTCCGAGCAGGATCATACCGGGAATCAAACCGTAGATTACATCCATACCAGATACCCTTCAGAGATTACCGCACCCCGCTTCGAGAGAGCCCTATTAAACCAATTTCCGGGGTAAATATCTCGTGCAAAGGTGCAGCCGGATGGTCATAACACCCGAAAAACAAAAACAAAAACGAAAAACCAGAAAAATGCTTCCTACACCGCTGCTTTTTGTCAGTATCTGTGCCATCGAATAGCAGCTATGCCAATTGATAGTTCTCCAGGCGATGCGGGCAATAAGGGCGCACGAAATTCAGCGTTTAAACCGTGGCTATCTGCTCGTGGTCTTCCTTGGTAGTACAGCAGCCTACCCCAGCCGAGAGCAAGATTATTGTTTTTCCTTTGCGTCTTTGCGCGAGAACGCCTTTGACTTTAAGATTTAAAGGCCTTTCCGGAACCTTCCCTACCACCCCCGGAACAAGGTCCTGATCCTGGCCGCGTTGCCGATCACCAGCAAGGAACTCACCGGCATGGAGACCGCCGCCACCAGTGGCGTGACGAGCGCCGCCATCGCCAGGGGCACCATGATCAGATTATACGTGATGGAGAGACCGATGTTCTGCCGGATAGTGCGCAGGGTACGACGAGAGAGGGCCGCCGCCAGACGTACCTTCTCCAACTCATTGCTGATCAGCACGATATCGGCACTGGCGATGGAGACATCGGTGCCTGAACCCAGGGCGATACCGACATCCGCCCGTACCAGTGCGGGAGCATCATTGACGCCATCGCCTACCATGACTACTTTATGCCGGCCCTCCTGCAGCCAGGCGATCACCTCATCCTTCTCTTCAGGCAACACCTCTGCGATCACCTCCATGCCCCCCAGCCTGCGGGCAATGCTCTCAGCCGTATGTTGCCGATCGCCACTGAGCAAGGTCAACGCCATCCCCTCATTTTTCAGCGCCGCAACCAATGCCGGCGCGTCGCTACGAATTCGGTCATCGATACCGATCAGGGCCAGCTCATGTCCACCAATAGCGCAACGCAGCGAACTGATCCCCTGCCGATCCAATGCTTGTGCCATCGCATCGAGTCTTGGCTGACGCGCCACACCATGGCTATCAAGCCAGGCGGAGGTACCCACCAGCAGCAGCTCCCCCGAGACCTCCGCCTTGATGCCATATCCCGGGCGGTTCTCGAAATCGGCAACTTCGGCATCCAGGTTCCGTAACCCGGCGGACACGGCGAATTCCCGCAATGCCCCCGCCACCGGATGCTCGGAATAGCGTTCGGCGGCAGCCAGTTTGGCCATGATCTCTCCCATATCGTCACTGATAGGCTCCGGTTCATCAATCCTGTTGCCGGACCATGTCTCGTTAAGGGTATGAATCGACGCCACAGTGATGTGCCCTTCGGTCAGGGTGCCGGTCTTGTCGAAAACGAAATGCCTGATGGCCGATAGGGTCTCCAGCACTGCCCCGGTCTTTATAAGGATGCCGTGGCGCGCTCCCAACCCGGAAGCTACCGCTATCGCCATGGGCGTGGCCAGACCGAATGCGCAGGGACAGGTGATGATGAGCACTGCCGTCGCCGCCATCAACGCCAGCTCGAAATCGCTGCGCCACCACCATAGAAAGGTCAGCAGCGCCAGAATCAGAGTCACGGCGACGAACCAGGGAACGATACGGTCCGCGACACACTGTATCGGCGCCTTGCTCGCCTGCGCATCTTCCACCAGCCGAATGATACGCCCCAGCGCGGTATCCCTGAGTAACCCAGCGACCCGCACCTGCAGGGCACCCTGTCGATTGATAGTCCCGGCCGAAACCCGGTCACCCGGCACCTTGCGTACCGGTACCGACTCACCCGTCAGCAGCGCCTCGTCCACAGCGCTGTTGCCTTCGATCACGGTCCCATCCACCGGAATCCTGCCACCTGGTTTCAGCAACACCACCTCCCCGGCCTTGACTGCCCGGATCGGTCCCACCTCCTCCTGCCCATCGCGCAGCCGAGTGGCCACCTTTGGCTGCAGATCGAGCAGTCGCTGAGTGGAAGCAACCGCCTGGCGCTTGGATAGCGCCTCCAGATAACGGCCAACCAGAATCACGAACAGAAAATTCACTACCGTGTCGTAATACACCTCACCCAGCTCGGATCCCGAGACAGTGACATACACCGAGTAGAGATAGGTGATGCCCGCGCCAATGGCAATGGGGAGATCCATACCAAGATGCAGGTTGCGCAGCCCCGACCAGGCGCCCTTGAAGAAGGGGTATCCGGAGAACAACAGGGTGGGCGTGGCGATAGCAAATCCCACCCAATGGAACAGGGAACGGAACTCTCCTTTGTCGGCCCCGGAGTACAAGGCGATGGATATCCACAACAGATTCATCATCGCAAAACCGGCGAATGCCATTCGATACAGCAGCACGCGGTTCTGCTTGCGCAGGGCGCCCTCCGCAACCTCCGGATCATAAGGGACACCGGCATAACCGATCTCCCCCAGTCGCCGCAGAATCCGTGACAGAGCGAGCTTGGAATTATCCCACTTGACCAGCAGACGCCTGGCCGACAGGTTGACATTGGCGTCCAAGATACCCGGCATGGCGTGCAGACGGTGTTCGATTAACCAGACGCAGGCGGCACAGTGGATACCCTCCACCAACAGATGAATCTCCCGAACCTCACCCAGGTTATCGACGAACTCCTCCTGTACCTCATCCATATCATACAGGGTCAACTCTTTTGGTAACTCGGGCGGCGGCGCCAGCCGGGTCCCCTCCGGAGTTCGCCGGTAGAAACCCTCCAATCCAGCCGCATAGATCGCTTCGCAAACCGCCTTGCAGCCAGTGCAGCAAAAACGCCGTGACTCCCCATCGATGTCGGCGCTCACCGCCATATCCGATGGTATGGGCAGACTACAATGAAAACAGGCGCTATCCGGGGAGGTGTTGGAGGGTGTGGTTTCGTTCACCGATAGAACGGCAGCTTAGTCATTTGCGGCAACATGGATCCTGCGCGGTGTGTTGTATTCATCCTCTCCCGTCTGAACGCTCACCAGGATGTCCCAAAGCCCTTTCAAGGGAAAGCGGGCTTCAGCAACGTAATGCCCCGGCGTCTCCTGCGCCATGGGTATGGAAAAATCCTGTTCGGCATCCGAGGGTCGATAGGCAAACAGCACCACCCGATCCGGAGTCACCGGCACCCCGGCTTTGTCAACCACGACAAACCTGAACACCGCGGGTCGGTCCTGTTCTATATCCGCGGGAGGATCGATCTTCATCTGCCAGCCCGGAAAACGTGCCTGCCGCTTCAAGACGTGCCGTGAATAGCTTTGGCCCCGTTCGTAATAGTCTTCCACCACCAGTCCGGGACTATTGTCAAATGCCAGGAAGATCATTAAGCCATTGACCATCAATACGACCACCAACAGCGCTATCCAGCCCATCACCCAGGGACTGCGCCATGCGGAAATTTTTTCTGACATCAGGTTACCGCCCTTTTTGAGTCAGTACTTTGCTGACACGATGTTGACTGAATACAAGCACAGAGGGCGGATCAATGACCCGCCCTCACGATTAGGGATTTGGAAAAGATTAAAGTACACGATTTGCGCAGGATATGGATTCGTATTCAAGGCGCGCCAAGGGGCGCATGCTCATTGTATGTAACCCTTGGCGCAACGAAGAAGACGGAGCCATAGGGTAAAGCAAGGCTTGCGTTTTAATCATTTTCAAGTCCCTTACTTCACCCCGATCGGTTATCTGCGGGGACCGATAAACACGCTTTCCCTGTGGCTGGAAAAGTGTTCTGACCCAGCATCCACCGTTTCGATATAAAACACGATAGGCTGGGTCTCCACCTTGAGATTCTTCCTCGGCACCCGGGCAAACACCGTGACCGGTGTCACTTTACCTTTGTTTGCATGCACCAGCTTATCCGCACCGACCAGTTCGAGCCCCATGGGCCCACTGGCGGAGATAGCAACCTCCACATCCGAAGAGAGTTTATTCAGGACCTTCAAGGTATAGCGGTTCTGAATGGAACCGTCGCTCTGCAACACGAACAAGGGCTGACGCGCATGCAATACCTTGAGTTCCACGGCATCGATG